>NZ_CDWRCM010000045.1:0-7066 GCF_977927585.1 Frankia sp. CcWB2
TGGGACATCTCCGCGCGTTCCCATCCGGTGAAGCTCGCCACCCTGGCCAGGCACACCTCGTGGACGCTCGACGCGGCGTTCAGCCCGGACGGACGGCTGCTCGCCACGGTCAGCTACGACCGATCGGTGATCCTGTGGAACCTCAGCGATCCGCGCCGCCCCGTCGAACTCTCCGTCATCCTCGGGCACAACGGCTGGGTGCTCGACGCCGCGTTCAGCCCGGACGGGAAGCTACTCGCCACCTCGGGCTATGACAACACGGCCCGGCTGTGGGACGTCACCGATCCGCGCCGCCCCAGTCAACTGTCCGTGCTCGACCGCCACACCAGTTGGGTGAACGAGGTCGCGTTCAGCCCGAACGGTCACCTGTTGGCGACCGCCAGCGCCGACCGGACGGCCCGGCTGTGGGACGTCACCGATCCGCGCCGGCCGCGACCGCTCACGGCCATCACCGCGCACACCGACTACGTGTGGGCGGTCGCCTTCAGCCCGGACGGCCGGCGCCTCGCCACGGGCGCCTATGACGGTACGGCCCGAATCTGGGACATCACCAACCCGTCCCGGCCGGCGGCCACCGCCTCCTTCCCTGCCGACGAGAAATGGGTGTTCGACGTGGCGTTCAGCCCGGACGGCAGGACCCTGGCCACCGCGGGCTGGGACACCACGGTGCACCTGTGGGATGTCACCGAACCGGGCCGGCCGCCGGCGATCGGCACCATCACCGGGCACGGGGACTGGGTCCAGGCCCTGGCGTGGACACCGGACAGCCAGGGCATCGCCACGGCAAGCGACGACTACACCGTGCGCATCAGCCGGATCGGTGACGCCGACCTGATCGCCGCCGCGTGCGCCGACCCGTCGAAGCAGATCACCGATGCCGAATGGCAGCGCCACATCTCGGACGTGCCCTACCAACCGGTCTGCTGACCACCCGAGGTCCGGTCCGAGGTCCGGTCCCACGGCGGTCGCCGCGTGCCCGGCGACGCTGCCGGCGGGGGTGGCGCCGGGGCGGCCGAGCGGCGCCGCAGAGCGGGCAGGGCGCCACGACCCGCGACACCGCTCTCGGCGATCCGCGTCTGCACCCTCGCCAGGCGGTCCTGTCCGGTGGTGCTCAGCCGGGACCGCAGCACCGAGTTCGCGATCCGCGCGACCTGCATCAGCTTGGGCTCGTCGACGTCCGCGGCCGCCCAGTGGCTCTGGGCCCACCGCTCCTCGCGTTCCTGCTCGTGCCGGCGGAGCTCGGCGACCTCCTGCTCGAGCTGGGCGATGCGGTGCAGGTGCTCAAGCTCGATCGCCGCGAGCCGGCTGCGCTCGTCGTCCAGGCGCGCCCACTCCCGCTGCCGCGCCCGGGCGACCGCGGCCGCGGTGTCCTGCAACCGCAGGACGTGCAGGTAGAGGTCGATGCGGTTGCGTTCCAGGCGGGAAAGTAACCGGTTGGACACCCACGGAGTGAGCAGGTCGGCGACGCGACGCGCCCAGGGAGCCCGCCGGTCGATCACCACGCCCAACCCGAAGATCGGTGCCACGGTGAAGAAACGCAGGTCGGGGTGGTCGGCGACGAAGTCCTCGACGGCCGTGCGCACCCCGTTACGCGGACCGCCCTCGGTCAGCGCCCAGGCGAAGGCTCCCATGCCCCGAAATCCCCCGGGAACCGTCTCCCTGTTGTCGATCTCGACACCGACGTCCCACGAGTGCGGCTGCCGGGCGTCCTCGGGAATGCGGTCGGGGTTGTAGTACTGGTCGCGCCGGCCGGCCGGCCAGCCGACGTCGTGCAGGATCACCAGGGGAAAGTAGGACCGGCCGAACAAGGTGACCGCGCGGTCGATCTCGGTGAGCTCGCCGTGCACGGTGGCGTAGTTGTGGTCCCCGTCGATGAGGTAGGCGTCGGTCGGCGCGTGGCCGTCGAGCGCCTGCGGGCTGTGCCCCCGGATCACGTGCACGTCGAGGCCCCCGCCGGAGGCCGGCGACACCCCGGGCTCGGGATCGATGACCACTAACCGCCCGCCACCGCCACGGCGCAGCAGGTCGACGAGGAGCGAGGTGGTGACCCCGCTCTCGGAACCGATCTCCGCGATGCTGCGCGCCCCGGACGCCTCCAGCAGCGGCACCCAGATCTCGCGCAGATCGGACAGGGAGTGCAGGAGCAGGGGCGCCAGCGTGGGTTCGGCGGCGTCCCCGACCTCGACGGCGTGATCGCCCTGCCGGGTGAGCGCCGTGCCTGGTCCGGTGCCCGGTCGGGTGCCTGGTCCGGTGCCCGGTCGGGCCTCGAGGTCCGTTCCGGCGTCCATTCCGGCGGCGACGGCGGCGAGCTCGGCGAAACTGTCCCGAACCTCGCTGCGCTCTGAGTCCGGGCGGTCCGTCACCGCGGTCCCCCGAGCTCGCGCCGGATCTTGCGGGCCGCCCGCAGCGGCAGACCGTCGCGGGCGGGCTCCGCCGCGGGCAGAGCCAGCGGATCACCCCAGATGCCCATCCAGCCGAACGCCAGCTCGACGTCGAGGGCGTAGACCCCGGCGAGCTGCGGCTGCGTGGCGAGGTCGATCGTGTAGACGAACTGTGGGTCGTCCCCGGTGATCTCCACGAGGTTCGGCTGGAGCAGCCGGCCGCCGAGGAGTGCGAGCCGCTGGGCGGGATCGTCCAGCGAGGTGATGGTTATCTTGTCCGGCTCTGGGGTGTTGTTGATATGAAAGGACAGCGTCAGCCAGTCCAGGCGGAGCAGACCGCGCCGACCCGCCGGGTCGATGCGGATCCGGCGTGCCCCGACCGCCTCCAGGCTGAGTCGGACGATCGACAGGCCGTCGCGGGCCGACCGGGTGACCGCCGTCTCCTTCGGACCATTGACGAAGTCCCCGCCCGTGTCGATGTAGACCTCCACGGGCCCCGCGGCGGCCTCGGGCGAGACCTCCTCCGGCGGGATGCCCGCGGCGGCGGCCAGCCCGCTGATCACCGCCAGCGGCCGGTTCGCGACCCCGGCCACCCCGGCGGGCCAGTAGAGCTCACGCATGGAGATCCGGTCGATGTCGGCCGGGGTGAGGTACGGCATCCGGCGGACCAGCTCCGGCGGCAGCAGGCCCTCGGTGGCGTCGGAGCCGAAGTTGTCGTCGTGCGCCCAGGCACCGAAGGCCGCGGCCTCCACCGCGGTCGGCCGGGCGACGAAGCGGGTCAACGTCCGCAGCCCCGCCTGGCGCGCCCCGGCGCAGGCCAGCGACGGCATCGGGGTCTCCGAGCGCCGGTAACGCAGCCATTCCCGCTGGAAGGCCAGGACGCCGTCCTGGACGGCGGCTCGCTGGGCGACCTGCGTCCGCGAGGTCCGGTCGATGCTGAGCACCGGATTACCCATCTCGTCGAAGGAGACCAGTGACCCGACGTCGGGCATGCAGAGCTGCTCGAGTACCTCGGGGCTACGCATGAGCTGGTTCGCCAGGGTCTCGGGCTGACCGCTTGTCGCAAGATATCCCTCCAGCTCCAGACCGGCCAACCGGTGCGTCATCGCCGCCTGGTTCGTAGCCAGGTACAGGCCGAGGATGTCCAGCCCGCGGCCGGTGGAGGCGAGCAGCCGGGTGAGCAGCGCCTGGATGGTCCCGCCCCAGCCCAGGTCGAGGAAGACGACCCGGCCGCTCTCGGGTAGCTGGCTGTCGAGGTAGCGCACGTAACGCTCACGCAGGCGGGACGCGGTCAGCACGATCTCGCTGCGGATCCGCTCATCGGAACAGAGCGCCTCGAGGGTGTCGTCGAGCAGGCCGGGCACGTCGAGGCGGCGGTCGGCCAGCGCCGAGATGCCGGCGACGTTCTCCAGCCGGACCCCGAGCTGGCGCAGCAGCTGCCCCACACTCGGCGCGTGCCGACGGACCAGGAAGCTCCTGAGCTCCTCGGGGTTGCCCTCGAAGACGTTGGCCAGCGCGCACACCTGCCGCGACGCCCACAGCGTCGAAATGGTGACCCCGACATCCTCGCCGGGACCGACGAGCAGGCGGGAAAGGAAGTCACCCTCCCGCATCAGGCAGTGGATGTGGTCGGCGCCGAAGTCACGGGCCCGTTCCACGGCCCACTCCGCGAAACCGGTGAAGACCGGCCCGAAGACCGTCGCGCCGGCCTCCCAGTACCGGCGCAGCCCCGCGGGGACCGCGAGGGCGTCGGCACGGTGCAGTGACCGGGCCCGCAACGCGGTCATCCCGTAGTCGCCGTCCACCGGGTCGATCGGGAGGTCGTCGCTCGGCGCCTTACGCAGACCCTCGAGCTCGAGGGTCTGCTCCAGCGCCCCGGAGTACTTCGGGTAATGGATGGCGACAAGCCCGTGCTCGCGGGCGCCCTCGACGTCGGCGACGGGGTGGTCGCCAAGGTGCACGACCCGGGACGGCTGCAGGTTCGACGCGGCGAGCATGTGCTGGAACAGCCCGTCGCTCTTCGACGTCCCCGCGTCGGAGGAGGTGAAGATGTGGGTGAAGGGCACGCCGGCCAGCTCCGGCCGGTTCAGCAGCCGTTCGAGCTGGCCGGCCGAGAAGTACGTGTCGGACAGCAGGTAGACCGGCAGGCCGAGCTTCGTCATGGCGAGCTCGGCGAGCTCCACCACGGCGAGGTCGGCGCGGCAGAGCTCGCGTTCGACCGCGACCTCGGCGTCCAGGAGGTCCTGGACGCCGGGGGCACCGGGCAGCGCCGGCAGCAGCAGCTGCCAGATCTCGTCCAGCCGCACCTCATGGGTACCGCGGGTGGCCCTGGCGTGCAGGCGGGCCAGCTGCTCGGCGTGGACCCGCAGCCGGGCGAACTCGCCCGGGGAGACGCTGGCGGGCAGGTGGCCCGCGTCCGCGAGCCGCCGGCCCAACAGCACGAAGGCATGGGCGGGCTCTGGCACCATGCGCCACAGGAGGGTGTCGAAGACATCCAGAGTCAGGGCCTGTGCCCCGCCCGACTCCAGGTGCGACCACACTTCGCGTAGCCGGACGTCGGTGAACACGACCGTCCTCTCCGTGCGGCCGGTTACGACCGCTCCATGCGGCCGGTTACGGCCGCCTCCGCCGGGTCAGCCACGACGGCCGGCGTGCGTCGGGATTCTCCCGCGCGGCCTCGGCCGGCCGAAGCCAGATGGACGGATCAATACTATGAACCGTGCTCTGGCCGTCGGCCACCGGAGTGGGTGGCGTCGCCCGCCCGGCGATGGCACGGTACCGTCCGATTCTGACGAGAAGCGGGCCAGTTCGACCCTATACACCATTGATTATTCATCCACAAGCAGGGCGATACTCTCGGTAGCCGGAAAAGACGGCCGGCCGGGTCGCGGAACCCGCTTGGACGTGGGACGAACCAGGGACGCCTCGGTCTCGGTAGTGTTCAGGTCCCCGGAGTGTCGAGCCGAAGTGTCGAGGAGGAGCGGACAGGTGCAGCTCCAGTCGCGCCATAGCGGCGAGCGGTACCCGCGCATTCGGGAGACGGGGAGGGCGGGCCGTGTCACATCTGGCTGACGCCGCGCTGCCGGCGGGGGCGCCGATGGCTCCGTCCGCCCCGGAGCCGGAGACCGGGCCGCCCGGGCCGCCCGGGCCGGAGCACTATCACGCGCTGGACTCGAGTCGGCTGGCCCGTCGCAGCCGGGCCCAGACGAGGGTGCGCTGGGAACTGCTGCGCAATCTCATCCGCAAGGATCTCAAGATCAAATACAAGGGATCGACGCTGGGATTCGCCTGGTCACTGGCGAATCCGATGCTCCTTCTCGTCGTGTATACCTTCGTGTTCCAGATCGTGCTGAAATCAGGAATCCCCCGCTTCGGTATTTACCTGATGTCCGGGCTGCTCGTCTGGAACGCCTTCTCGGGCAGCGTGTCCGCGTCCTGCGGCAGCGTCGTGGCGAACGCGAACCTCGTCAAGAAAGTCCGCTTTCCCCTCGCCGTGCTCCCCCTGTCGGCGGTCGGCTTCGCCGCGGTGCACTTCCTGCTGCAGCTGCTGGTCCTGTTCGTGGTGATCCTCGCGCTCGGCTACAGCCTGCTCGGCCCCGAGCTGCTGCTGCTCGTCCCGGCCGGAGCCGTCGCCCTCACCTTCACCGTGGCGCTGTCCCTGCTGGTCAGCGCGCTCAACGTGCGTTACCGCGACACCGCCCATCTGCTCGACGTGGCGCTGCTCGCCTGGTTCTGGCTGAATCCCATGGTGTACGCCTTCGGCCTCATCCAGAACAGGTTGGCCGACCTGACCTGGGTGTACCTGCTCAACCCGATGGCCGTCGTGGTCATCACGTTCCAGCGGGCGATCTACGATCCACCCCCGGGTAACTCGACGGGTTCCGCCCCCATCCTGGCGAACCCGGGATACACGTTCTACCTGGAACATCTCGCCGTCGCCGGAGTGATCTCCCTCGTCCTGCTGTGGCTGGGGCTGCACGTGTTCCGCGCCCTGCAGGCGGACTTCGCCGAGGATCTGTAGTCGGCCCGTGGCGGACCGGCCCTGTCCTCGTCGCCCGCCGAAGGCCCCGGGAGCCAGCACGCCGACCGCGGTGCGATCATGATGGGACGTCCGCAGGCGGCCAGCAAGGAGTAGCAGTAGTGGCCCGACACTCGTCCGCGTACCCGCCGAGCCCCGCCGCCCCGCCCGAGGGCAGGGAGGCCGCCGCGCCACCCGGCCCGGCGCGCGAGGCGCCCGTGGTGATCGAGGCCGCCGGAGTGAGCAAGAAATTCGTCTCCTACCACAACCGGGCGACCAGTCTGAAGGAACGGTTCGTCCGTCGGGGCGGCCCCGCCGGGGACGACTTCTGGGCACTGCGCGACATCGACGTGACGATCGGGCGAGGCCAGACGGTCGGTCTCGCCGGTGCGAACGGCTCGGGCAAGTCGACGCTGCTCAAGGTGCTCACCGGGATCCTGCGCCCGACGGACGGACGGGTCGCGGTGCACGGTCGGATCGCCTCGCTGCTCGAACTCGGTGCCGGGTTCAACGGCGAGCTTTCCGGCCGGGACAACGTCTACCTCAACGCGTCCCTGCTCGGGCTGTCCAAACGGGAGATCGATCAGCTCTTCGACTCCATCGTCGACTTCTCCGAGCTGCGCCACAAGATCGACGATGATGTCAAGCACTACTCGTCGGGCCAGTA
>NZ_CDWRCM010000045.1:7158-7533 GCF_977927585.1 Frankia sp. CcWB2
CGTCCGCCTCGGCTTCGCCGTCGCCGTGCACGTCGACCCGGACGTGCTGCTCGTCGACGAGGTCCTGGCCGTCGGGGACGAGGCGTTCCAGCGCAAGTGCCTGGCCAAGATCGCCGAATTCCGGGCGCAGGGCCGCACGATCCTGTTCGTGACGCACTCCCTCGACCTCATCGAGAACATGTGCGATCGCATCCTGGTCCTGGAGTCCGGGTCGCTGTTCTTCGACGGCCCGCCGGCCGTGGGTACCAAACTGCTGCGGCAGAAGCTGGGCAGCCTGCCCGCGGGGGAACCGGTCTCCTACCAGTACGCCACGGTCAGGCCGGAGTCGGTCACCTTCAGCCACAAGCCGGGCGGACTGCCCACCGTGCAGTACGG
>NZ_CDWRCM010000045.1:7892-8818 GCF_977927585.1 Frankia sp. CcWB2
CCCCGGCGAGTCCCTCACCGTCAGCGTCGAGTTCGACGTCACCGAGGGTGCCCCCGAGCACGTGTACCTGCACACCTACATCGTCGGCCAGAGCGAGGTACCGATCTGGATGATGGAGACGCCACCCGGCGGGCTCGCCATCGGGCCGGGCCGCCACATCGTCGACTTCTCGGTACCACGCCTGCCCGAACTGCTCGGCGCCTTCGCGGTGAAGGTGCACGTCTCGGACGCCGCCACCGGCGCCCCGGTCACCACCCGCCGGTTCGAGGAGCTGTTCGGCGTCGGTGGTGCGCAGGCGGACGGACTGCTCAAGGTCGACTACGATGCGAGGTTGCGCGGATGAGCGAGAAACGCCCGACCCGGCCGGCGGCGGGATCAGCCGCCGAGTCGAAGACCGCCGAGCCGCTGGCGACCATCGTGATCGTCAACTGGAACGGCGCACATCTCCTCCCGGCCTGCCTGGACGGCATCGCCAAGCAGGAGGCGGATTTCGCCTACCAAACCTGGGTAGTCGACAACGCCTCGTCCGACGGCTCACGGGAGCTGCTCGCCGAGCGATACCCCTGGGTACACGTGGTGCCCGCGGAGCGCAACCTCGGTTTCGCCGGCGGCAACAACCTGGCGCTGCGCCAGGTCACGACGCCCTTCGCGGTCCTGGTGAACAACGACGCGATCCCCGAGCCCACCTGGCTCGCCGCGCTGCTGGCGCCGTTCGACGAGCCCGGCGGCCGGCATCTCGGCGCCACCACCGGCAAGGTCGTCTTCCTCCCCCGGTTCCTGCGGATCAGGCTGCACACGCCGACCTTCGTCCCGGGTCCGCACGACTCCCGCGAGCTGGGAGTGCGGGTGTCCTCGGTGACGGTGAACGGGCGCGAGGCGCTGCGCGAGGTGCTCTGGGAGAAACTCACCTACGGTGCCGAGGGACC
>NZ_CDWRCM010000045.1:9360-13585 GCF_977927585.1 Frankia sp. CcWB2
GAGCGGCTCGCCGTACTTCTGGACCCGAGGGGACGGCGAACTGTGCGTGCCGATCCCCGACGGCGGCCCGGTCACCCTCGGGTTCACCTGGGCGGCGGAATCGCGCAAACAGGTCACCCTGAGCTGGGACGGCCCGACGGGCACGTCGGCCGGAGGGCGGGCGGACCTCGCGGTGGGCCCCGAGTCGACGACGGTGTCGCTGACCGTCGGCGGTGAGGCGCCGCGGGTGGACGTCATCAACAACGTCGGCGGCATCGTCCTGACCGACGGTTACGGTGCCGACCGCGGTTACCAGCAGGTCGACGCCGGCCAGTTCGACCAGCCGGAGGACGTGTTCACCGCCTGCGGGAACGGGATGGCGATCCGCTCGCCGCTCGGCCACGAGCTCGGCTGGTTCGACGACGCGTTCTTCCTCTACTACGAGGACACCGACCTGTCCTGGCGGATCCGGGCCCGCGGGTACGGCATCCGCTACGTCCCGGGGGCGGTGCTGCGTCACATCCACTCGGCGTCGAGCGTCGAATGGTCACCGCTGTTCGTCTTCCACACCGACCGCAACCGGCTGCTGATGCTCACCAAGGACGCGACCGCGCCGATGGCGTTGGCCGCCGTGATCCGCTACCCGCTGACCACGGTCTCGATCGCGGTGCGCACGCTGCGCCAGGCACAGCGCGCGCGCAGCCGACCCGCGATCCGACCGACCCTGCTGCGGCTGCGAGTGTACGGCTCCTACCTGCGGCTGCTGCCCGACATGCTGCGGGCCCGGCGCGAGATCGGGCGCAGCGCCGCGCAACGGCGGGCGAGCCTGCAGAGCTGGCTGGTGTCCCGATGAACGATCCCGCGAGAGCCGGCCAACCGGCCGAGAACGACCAACCGGCCGGCGACGCACCGGCCGAGGGCGACCGACCGGCCGGCGGGGTGCGGGCGGCGGTCTACAACCGGTTCTGGCACTCCATGGGCGGCGGGGAACGCCACAACGGCATGATCGCCCAGGTACTGGCCGCCGAGGGCGCCGCGGTCGACCTCCTCGGGCACTCCGAGGTCGACCTCGCGGCGCTCGGCGAGCATCTCGGGCTGGATCTCGCCGGCTGCCGGTACGTACGGTTGCCGGACCGGGGCGAGGAGGCCATCGCCGTCCTCTCCGGGCGCTACGACCTGTTCGTGAACGGTTCGTACATGAGCCGGATCATGCCGAAGGCCCGCCACTCGGCGTACCTGTGCTTCTTCCCGACGCCGTTCGACCACGACATGGCGGCCTGGCGTAAGGCCGCGGTCCGCACGGCCGGGCCGCTGCTGCGCGGGGTTCGCCCGGCGGTGAGCTTCGGCCAGGGCTGGTACCCGCCGGAGGGCGGCCGCCGCCGGCAGTGGACCTGGACGAACGGGGCGGGCATCCTCGCTGTCAGCCCGGGCGAGCGGCGCACCCTGCGCGCCGATATCGGCCGGCCCGGCGCGCCCGTCGGCACGGCCTTGCGCCTCCTCGACGCCGACGGCAGCGTGCTGGCCAAGCTGCAGATCGGCACCGACTTCACCCCGTTCGAGGTATCGCTGCCGCCGTCGGCGAACGGTACCGAGCTCACCCTGGTCAGTGACGCGTTCTCGCCGGGCGCGGCGGACGTGCGCGAACTCGGCGTGGCGGTGAGCCGGCCCCGGGTCACCGACGGTGGCGAGGGGCCGATCGCCCGGCTCCCGCTGCGTTTCCCCTGGCTGCTGCGGGACCCGGCCGACCTCGGCTACCTCGACGGCTACAACGTGGTCATGGCCAACTCGCGGTTCACCCGCGGCTGGATCCGCCGGTTGTGGAAGCGCGACGCCGACCTGCTGTTCCCCCCCATCCAGGTGGAACGGCTGCATCCGGCGCCGCGGCGGGAGAAGGCCGTCGTCACCGTCGGCCGGTTCTTCGCCCCCGGCCTCGGCCACGCCAAGCGACAGCTGGAGATGGTGCAGTGGTTCGGCGACCTGTACCGCGCGGGCGACCTGCCCGACTGGACGATGCACGTCGTCGGCGGCTGTGAGGACTCTCAACTGCCCTACCTGGAGCAGGTCCGGGCGGCCGGCGCGGGGCTGCCGGTGCAGATCCATCCCAACGCCCCGCGCGCCGAGGTCGAACGGCTGCTCTCGACCAGCTCGGTGTTCTGGTCGGCCACCGGGTACGGCGAGGACGACGACCGGCGTCCCTGGACGGCGGAGCACTTCGGGATGACCACCGTCGAGGCGATGGCCGGGGGCTGCGTTCCCGTCGTCATCGACCGGGCCGGCCAGCGAGAAATCGTCCGGCACGGGGTCGACGGCTACCGATGGACCGGCTCGGAGCAGGTTGCCTCCTTCACTCGCCGGCTCGCCGCCGAGGACGGTCTGCGCGGTCGGCTCGCCGCCGCGGCGATCGAACGCGCCCAGACCTTCTCCGATGCGGCGTTCGCGCGGCAGTGGCGGGAGATCGCCACCCGGCACGGGCTGTACGAGCGGTGAAGCGGCGCGGTGTGGCGTGGCACTCCCGGAAAGGAGGGGGTGATCCCGGCATGAGGGTCGTGCTGGACGGCACGCCGTTGCTCGGGCAACGCACCGGGGTCGGCCGTTACACCGAGCATCTGCTGACCGGGCTCGCCCGGCTCGCCACCGAGCCCGGGTGGGAAGCCGGGGCCGGGTGGGAACTCGCGGCGACGGCGTTCACCTGGCGCGGGTTGGGCGAGCTCCCGGGCGCGCTGCCGGCCGGGGTGCGAACGGCGGCCCGGCGGGCAGCGGCCCGGCTGTTGCAGGACGCCTGGGCCCGCTCGGAGTACCCGCCCGTCGAGTGGCTCACCGGCCCCGCCGACGTCATGCACGCGACGAACTTCGTCCTTCCACCCCTGCGCCGGGCCCGCGGTGTGCTGACCATCCATGACCTGTCCTACCTGCGTACCCCGGACACGGTGACGGGGGCGTCCGCCCGCTACAGCGATCTGGTCCCCCGCGGCCTGCGCCGGGCGTCCGCCGTGCTGACGCCCAGCCGCGCGGTGGCCGACGAGGTGGTGACGGCCTACCGGCTCGACCCCGCACTGGTGACCCCGACGCCGCTCGGCGTCGACGACGCCTGGTTCACCACGGCGAAGCCGAGCCTCGCCTGGCGCAGGGCCCGTGGCCTGCCCGAGCGGTACCTGCTGTTCGTCGGTTCGGTGGAGCCCCGCAAGAACCTCCCGGCGCTGCTGGAGGCGGTCCGCCGACTGCACGCGGCGAAAATCGACGCTCCGCCGTTGGTGCTCGTCGGGCCTCCGGGGTGGGGACCGGCGCTGGACCTGGCGAACCTGCCGTCCGACGCCGTCGTCGCCGCCGGTTACCTCGACAGCGAGGCGCTGCGGACGACCGTCGCCGGAGCGAGCGTGCTGTGCTTCCCGTCCCGGTACGAGGGCTTCGGTCTACCCCCCCTGGAGGCGCTCGCCGCCGGGACTCCGGTGGTCGCCGCCGACATCCCGACCGTGCGGGAGGTCACCGCCGCTCTCGTCGACGTCGCCGCCCCCGCCGGCCGGACCCCTGGCCAGGCCCCCGGACGGGCCATCACCCGGCCCAGCAGTCCGGTGCGGCTCGTTCGGCAGACCGACCGCGACTCGTTCGCCGACGACCTCGCCGAGGCGATCCTGGAGCTGCTCGACTCCCCCGGCGACACCGACGCCGGCCGGGCGCACGCCCGCACGTTCACCTGGCGGCGCACCGCGCAGCTCACCGCGGCCGTCTACCGCCGGGTCACCGAGCTTCCATAACGCGACAACGAGCAGGACACCGCCGAGAACGGCCCATCCCGCCAGGCACGACAGCCCGAGGTCGGGCGGGCCCGGGGCCGTCTGGTCCCAGGCGGCCCGCAGCCGGTCCAGGTTCGCCAGCGGGGCGAGCGCGGGCCGCTTGAATGCCAGGTCACGGATGAGCATGACCACGGTGAGCGCCGCCAGCGCGGCGACGACCGCGACCGTCGGCAGGCCGCGGCGGCCCAGCGGCAACGACCCGCAGCAGGCCGCGACGACGAAGGCGAGGATCGGCAGCATCGGCAGCAGGTACCGGGTGAACGGCGCGCCTCCGACGGCGACGTATCCCACCAGGGTGGCGACGACGAGCAGGCAGTGCAGGGTGAGCAGAAGGCCGATGACGACGCTGCCGGCCAGCCGGCCTCCCGGCGGATCCGCCTCGGAGTGCCCGTCGTCCACCCCGTCGTCCACCGGCCGGGCCTCGGTGGTACCCGCGATCCGGGCGGCCGGGCGTG
>NZ_CDWRCM010000045.1:13673-14596 GCF_977927585.1 Frankia sp. CcWB2
CGCAGCCGGGCGCCCAGGACCCGAACCCCCGCCGCCACCAGGCCCGCGCCGGTCACGACCGCGACCCCGACGGCGATCGTCCGGGCGTGACCGGTCAGCAGGACGGGACGTCCGAAGAACCCGCGGTAGGCGTGCCACCAGAAGTCGCTGTCACGTAATACCTGCCAGGCCGACGTCCGCCCATCGCGGATCGGGAACATCTCGGCGACCCGGCCCGAGGCGGTGGGATCGCCGTACCGGCGCACGTTACGCAGGTAGAACCAGCCGGTCGCGGCGAAAGTCAGCGCGACGAGCGTGACCGCGGCCGTTAGGCCACGCCCGGCTCGCCGCAGCCGGCCACCGGACGTCCGCATCGAGACGGCGGCACCGAAAGCCGGGACGACCACCGCGACGGCCAACGCGCCACTGGCCCGACTCGCCGCCGCGGCCGGGCCGAGCACCGCCAGCGCCGCCAGGGTCCGCGGCCCCGGTCCCCGGCGGATGATCGCGACGGCCACCGCGAGCAGGCCGGTAATGGTCGCCACCGCCAGGGTGTCGTTGTAGACCTGGCCGGAGATGAGGACGAACATGCCGACCACGCCGACGATCGCCGCCGCGCCGACGGCGACACCGGGCCGCCCCGGCAGCACACCGCGGACCAGCGCCGCGGTCGCGATCACCGCGATGATCCCGAACGCCACGTTGAGAAGGCGGGCGGCCCGGAAACCGGCCAGCGGATGATCCAGCGCGACGCCCGTCCGGAGCGGGACGGCCTCGACCGCGTAGAACAGCGGTGGATGGTTCGCGGTGTAGGTGAGGTCGACATTCGTCAGTGGTCGGCCGAGGCGCGCCCCGCAGAGCCGATCGACGTGGGAGGCCACCGCGGCCCGCGCCTGCTGCGGCGACACCACGCAGTCGGCGGGCAGTCCCGGCATGCTCGGGAT
>NZ_CDWRCM010000045.1:15075-24127 GCF_977927585.1 Frankia sp. CcWB2
GTGCACGGGCGAGTCGAGCACGGGCAACGAGCCGTCAGCGACGACGAACGCGTAGGCGGTGTGCTGTGCCTCGTCGGCCGAGGTGAAGGGAGGCACGACCGCGGCGACGAGCACGCCGAGCGCGGAGAAAACCATGCCGGCCGCGACCACCCCGGTCACAAGCCAGCGCCGCCCCGGATCCGACACCCGCCGGACCTCCGACACCCGCCAGGCCTCCGGCGCCGCACCGGTCCCAGGCACCTGCGTGGAGGTTTCGACCGCCTGCCACGCATCCCCGCCAGGCACGTCGGCAACCCTCTCAGCATCGGCCGGGCGGTGTCGTCCCGACTACCACGCCACAACGCCGGTCAGCCCGTCGAACATCAGCGACGATCGTTTGGCGGATACGACGGTATCGTCCGCTTGGCGTCAGCTGTCCGGCGGTCCGTTATCCGGCGGCCGGCGCTCTCCGGCGGTCCGGGTTTGGAGCGCGGCAACGAATCCGGCCACGCCCAGGATCGCGGCCGATCCGATCGGCCCGATGACCGCGGCGAGGTAGCGGTAGTCGAATCCGGAGGTCAGCGCGGACAGCACAAGGGTCGACAGGCCGGCCCCGGCGGCCAGCCAGAACAGCCGCCCGACCCCCGGCCACGCTGCCGTCACCCCGCTCCTGCGCACCCGGCGAACGGCCTCGAGCAGTACTGCCGCGAGACCCGCCAGCAGGCCCAGGCCGACGAGCGGCATCGGAGCGTAGGCCAGGCGGGAGTAGACGGCCAGCCAGCCCGCCGCGGGGTTGTGCACCTCGGTCGCGACGAAATAGCCGTCGTCGGCATGCGGATCGTCCGGGGTCAGCACGTTGGTCACGCTGGACGGCAGTTCCCAGGTGTCCGCCCGCGAGGTCTTCGTCGTCTCATGCCGGACCGGGGAGAGATAGCCGACGAGGTACCGGGCCGACGTCGTCACCAGCATCCACGGCTGGTCACGCACGACCTCGCCCGCGAACTCGGCCGCGAGGTCCTCCCGTCCCGGTGGGATGTGCCGGTGCCCCTGGCGCAGAGGGGAGTCGGCCGGCCACAGGTAGCGAACCGGCGAACCGCGCTGGTCGACCGGCCGTGGGTCGCACAGGGTGCGCAGGTCCGCTCGCGACAGCGCGGAACAATCCGCGAACGGCGCCACCCGCCCGTACAGGAAGAACCCGGAGTGCGCGGAAACGGCGAAGCCCCCTCCCGCCGAGGCGCTCCACCCAGAGTAGGCCAGGATCGGCGCGGCGGCGGCCAGCGCGAAGGCGAGGACGGGTCGGGCCACCCGAGGAGCGGCAACCGACCCGGCCCGGGAAGTCGCGCGCCGCCGGTCGGCCAGCACGGTGCCGAGCAGGACGACCAGGCCGACCGCCAGCGGGCCGTAGCCCACCGTCCGCACGCACAGGCAGGCTCCGAGCAGCAGGCCGGCGGCGGCGCAGGCAACGGGCCGAGGGCGTCCCGGTAACGCGAGCAGCGCCACGCCGACCGAGACGAGAACCCCGAACAGGCTGTCGGCGAGGACGAACTGGCCGAGGTCCAGCACCCACGGGGAGAGCAAGGCGGGGGTGGCGGCGAGGGCGGCGAGCCACGGCCGGCGAGCAACCCGCAACGCCACCGCATAGAGCGCCACCACCGCGCCCAGCGTGAGCAGGTGCTGGACGACGACGACCCGCGTCAGGTGGGCCTGCCCGTCGAGGATCCGCAGGAACATCGGGTAGCCCGACGGCCGCCAGTCGCCCGGCCAGATGTCCCGCCATGCCTGGTCGAGGTAGGCCGCCGAATCCCCGAGGTACATCAGCACGGGCGGGTAGGTGACGATCACCAGGACCCGGGCAGCGATCCCGGCGGCGACCAGCAGCAGAAAGACCGCGTGCCGACGGGGCGTCCCGCGCAGGCGCCGACGCGCGGTCGGAATCGCGGCTACTTGAGGACCTCCGCGGTCTCGTCGGACTCCGCCGAGCCCGGCGCCGCGGGCCGCGCGCCACCGACGGTGTTTCCCAGGCGGATCTCGGGCAGCAACCAGGCCAGCGCGAAGGCGCACAGACCGATCGGCACCGCCACCAGGAAGACGGTCTGCATCGCGTCCGAGAACGCCTGGACGAATCCGTCCCGGATCGTCGGGGGCAGCCTGTGGAGCACCTGGGGGGTGATGTTGGAACCGGAGGCGGACAGACCGGGTGGCAACGGGATGCCCGCGAACCGCTCGGCGAGGTTACCTCTGAGCTGGTTCGCGAAGATCGCGCCGAACACGGCGGTACCGAACGACCCGCCGATGAACCGGAAGAAGGTCGCACCCGAGGTGGCCACGCCCATCTGCCGGTAGTCGACAGCGTTCTGCACGGCCATGACCAGGACCTGCAGGACCGCGCCGATCCCGACCCCGAGAAGGAACATGGACAACGTGAGCTGCAGCGTAGAGATGTCGGGACTGATGAACGACAGCAGGAACAGGCCGATCGACATCATCGCGGTACCGACGACCGGGAAGATCTTGTAACGGCCCCACCGGCTGATGAGCCGGCCGGAGATGATCGAGCTGAGTAGCAGCCCACCCATCACCGGCAGCATCTGCAGGCCGGAGTCCGTCGGGTCGACTCCCTTCACCACCTGGAGGAACAGCGGTAGGAAGACGATCGCGCCGAACATCGCGAAGCCGACGACGAAGCCGACCGCGCCGGCCACCGAGAACACCCGGACCCGGAACAGGGTCAGCGGCAGCACGGGTTCGACCGCCACTCGTTCGACGAACACGAACCCGACGAGGATCACAACTCCCGCGACGCCCATCCCGATGATCTCCGGTGATCCCCAGGCGTAGGTGGTGCCAACCAGGCTGGTCAGCAACACGAGGCTGGTCGTCGCCATGGCCAGGAGCACGGTGCCGAGGTAGTCGATGACGTGCCTGATGCGGTTCCTCGTCGCCGGGAGCGCCAACGCCGTCACCACCAGGGCGACCGCGCCCACCGGCAGGTTCACGTAGAAGACCCAGCGCCAGGAGAGATGGTCGACGAACAGGCCGCCGAGTAGCGGACCGACCACCGACGACACGCCGAACGTCGCGCCGAACAGCCCCTGGTAACGGCCTCGATCGCGCGGCGGAACGAGATCACTGATGATCGTTATTGCACTGATGATCAACCCGCCGCCATCGAGCCCTTGGACAGCACGGAAGGCGATCAGCTGCCCCATCGACGTACTGACACCGGCGATCACCGAGCCCACCAGGAAGATGACGATCGCCACCTGGAACAGGATCTTGCGGCCGTACAGATCACCGAGCTTGCCCCAGACCGGTGTGGACACCGTGGAGGCCAGCAGGTAGGCAGTCACCACCCAGGAGAGATGGGTGGCGCCGCCGAGATCCCCGACGATCGTCGGCAGTGCCATCGACACGATCGTCTGATCCAGCGAGGCCAACAGGATTCCGAGGAGCATCGCTCCCATGATCAGCCAGAGCCGGCGCTGGTCGGAGACCTGCGGGGGGATCACGGCAGCGCCGCCGCGGGGCGCCGGAGACGTGCCGGCGCCGGTTCCGCCGGACTCGGCGTCCTCGGCCGATCGAGCCTGCGTCATGACCGGCTCCCTTCATGGTCGTCGCTGACGTCGACGTGCTCGGTCGATCTCATTCGGGTCGCTGTCCTCGTTGTTCTTGTTCCCGGCGTTCCGGGTGGGCCCGGCGTTCCCGGTGGGACGACGTGATCGGCGCGTTCGAGGTGCCCACCACGTCGGATCCGTCCGACCCGCCGGACTCGCCGGACCCGCCGGACCCGTGTCCGGACTCGTGTGTGGCGCCGGACCTGTCTGAGGTGCCGGAGGGACCAGGCGGAGCCAGGCCGCGGGCCAGGATGTCGAAGGCGCGGCCGAGAGTGTCGGGCAACGAGGCGTCATCCGGGGACTCCTGCCACCGCACGGTCAGGGTCCGCACGACGGCCAACGTCGTCGCGACCAGCACGACGGGGTAGGGGTCACGATCGGGATCGAGCCCGCAACGCCGGCCGATCGCCTCGGCGAGAGCGCGTTCGTAGGAACTCCAGCTGGCCGCGTTGGCCATGGTCAGATACGGATGGGCACGGATGATCGCAAGCCGGACGCGCCACAGCTCGGCCTGATCGGGCGCGACGAGGGCGGCCCGGTCCAGCATGACCGCCCGCAACGCCGCCAGCGGCTCCTCCTCGGGAGGACGCTCCGCCAGCGCCGTGCTGATCTCGGTGATGTCCTCGGGATCGATGCCGGCGATCGCGTCGTCCTTCGTCGGGAAGTAGTTGAAGAACGTCCGGGTGGAGACCTCGGCCGCGGCGGCGATCTCGTCGACCGAGACGTTCTCCAGACCACGCTCCGCGACGAGCCGGATGGCTGCGGCCCGCAGGGCCCGGCGGGTCTGCCGCTTCTTGCGCTCCCGCAGCCCCGGCCCGGACGACCTCCCGGGCTCGCCAGCCCGGCCCGGGACAGTCGCCGGCTCCTCCGCCACCGCTCCCCCGATCTCGATCCGCTCCCCCGGACCCCCCTACAACTTTGCAGTATACGCACTTATTCTCATCCTGCAAAATTCTACTGTGACAGTCAACACGATCGGCGCCCACCGGGAACCGTCGCCGAAGGGCCGGGCGGATCGGGAAGACGGGGCCGGGCGGGGGACCGGACAGCAGGCGAGAACCAGGCGAGAGTCAGACACGCCCCCGCCCCCGCCCGCGGCCGGGGGCGCGGTGGGCCGACGGTGGCCGGTCGCGCAACGATCGGCAGAAAGATCGGTACCCGGCAGAACGATCAGCCGCGCAGCGCGTCGCCCGCCGCGACGAAGGCCGCGGACAGCGCGGCGTCCCAGGCCCGCGGAGGAGTGAGTCCCGCGTCCACCCACGACCGCCCGGAGAGCACCGCGTAGGCCGGGCGCCGGGCCGGACGGGGAAATGCCTCCGTCGTCGTCGGCGTCACCTTGGCCGGGTCCTGGCCCAGCGCGGCGACGATCTCGCGGGCGAAGCCGAACCACGTGGTCTCGCCGGCGTTCGTGCAGTGGTAGACGCCGGTCGGTGCCGCCGAGGAAGCGAGCTCGATCAGCCCCGACGCGAGATCGGCCGACCAGGTCGGCGAGCCCACCTGATCGTCCACAACGGACAGCGTGTCCCGCTCACGGGCCAGTCGCGAGATCGTCTTCACGAAGTTGCTGCCGGTCCGGCCATAGATCCATGCGGTGCGCACCACGTACGAGGCATCGGGCAGCAGGCCTCGGACAGCCTCCTCCCCGGCCAGTTTCGTCCGGCCGTATGCCGAGACGGGACCGGTAGGATCGTCGACCTCGTAGGGCTTGGCGGCCCGCCCGTCGAAGACGTAGTCAGTCGAGATGTGGATCAGGGTCGCGCCGACCTCGGCGCAGGCTGCGGCGAGGTGCGCCGGCCCCGTGGCGTTGACCGCGTAGGCGCCAGCCTCGTCCGACTCCGCCGCGTCGACGTTTGTCCAAGCCGCCGTGTTGAAGACGACCAGCCTACCCTGGGTCTTCGCGGGACGCGCCTGGTCGCGCAGGACGGCGCGCACCCGGGCCGAATCGGTGATGTCGAACTCCGCCCGGGTCAGACCGGCCCAGCCGTACACCCCGGAGTCCGGTTCCGCGGCTCGAGCCTCGAGCAGCCGGCAAAGGTCGGCCCCGAGCTGACCGGCAGCACCGGTCACGAGAAAACGCACCTTCCGAGTGTCGCAGACACCCTGACCCGCCCGGTTCAGGATCCACCCAGGATCAGCCCGTGTCGAGAAGAGGGCAACAGACAGGCGACGGTTACCCCACGCCGAGCTCGTCCGAACCTCTCACATCGGTCGTCTACGCTGGCGTCAACCATGGACGCCCCAGAACCGCCGATCATCGACCGCAGCTACACCGCCGGTCCCGCGCCTGATTCCGCGGCGGGGACCCGGCCGGCGGGGACCCAACCGGCGACCGAGGCGCGAGGCGAGGCCGCCGAGGCGGTGTCGATGCCCGGTCCGCGGCGCGTGCCGGTGTTACTGCTCCTCATCACGGCGGTTCACCTCGGCCTGCTGCTCAGCTACGCGTTCGTGTATCCGACCTGGACGGGATACGACGAGGCTCAGCACGTGGACATGGTCTACGGCCTGCAGCACGGAGTCGGCTGGCCCGCACCAGGCAAGAAGATCATCTCGATGGGTGTAGCCGCGACCTCTGACGACTTCGACCGCGGCCGCTTCCAGGACATGTTCCAGGCCGGTGGGAAACAGCGGGGCTCCCCGTCCTTCGCCGAGATCGATCCGACGCCACGCGGCCAGCGCCAGGCGTTCGACGCCCTCGGTGGGGTTACCCCCGTCGGCGACGGCCGCCTCTCCAACCAGATGGTGCAGCATCCACCATTGATCTACGTGGTCGGCGCCAGGCTGCTCGACGCCCTGCCGGGCTCCAAGCACTGGGCCTATGACCAGCAGGTCTTCGTCCTGCGTCTGTTGAACATCCTGGTGGTCGCGCCGCTGCCCCTGCTGGCATGGCTGGCGGCACGCCGCTTCGGACTGGATCAACCATCGGCTCTCGCCGCGGCGGCCCTGCCACTCGCCGTACCCGGGTTCACCAGGGTCGGTGCCACCTTCAACAATGACGGCATCCTGATGCTCGCCACCGGCGGGCTGACCGTCACCCTCGTGGGTGTGCTGCGCGGCGACATGCGTCGCCGCGCAGCCGCCTGGGCCGGAATCTGGTTGGGAATCGCCCTGCTGTCCAAGGCGTTCGCGCTGGCCCTGCCGGCCGTGATCATCGCCGCCTATCTGGTCGGCTGGTGGCACCTGCGGCGTGCGGGCCGGCATGCACCGGAGCGGTCTGCGTATCCGGCCGGCCGACTTTTCGCGTCGCGTCGCGCGATTGGCTCCCTGCCATGGACGCCGGCCACGCTGGCGGTCGGCCTCGGGCTCGCCCTGGGAGGCTGGTGGTGGATCAGGAACTACGTCCTGTACGACGCCGTCCAGCCGAACGGGTGGGCGACGAACCCGCCGCGGCGGGAACCACTGCTGCTTCCGGACTCCTTTCTCACCTGGTTCTGGTACTTCTTCCGGACTATGATCAGCCGCTTCTGGGGCGGGCTCGGCCTGTTCGAGCCGCCCCAGCTCTCCCCGGTCGCCATCGTCGTGGCGACCGGGGCGGTCGTCGGACTGTGCGCGGCCGCGCTGGTCGCCGGACCACGCCGCGCCGCGCGGCCGGACCGGCTGGCAAGCGATGCCGGGCCGGCGGTACTGCTGCTCCCGGTCGCTTTCGCCTACCTGATGGTCGGGCAGCGCAGCTGGGCGGAGTACCAGCAGTACACCCGCGGCATTGCCGTCCAGGGCCGGTATCTCTACCTGGGGCTGGTCGGTCTGGGGGTGGTGTTCGCTCTGGGCCTGCGCGCGGCGCTGCGCGGCCGGGAGCGACTGGCACCCGCCGTCACGCTGGTCAGCGCGCTGCTGATGCAGGGTCTGGGGCTGCTGGCGATCTGTTCATACTACTGGTTGCCGCGCCAGGTGTCCTTCACCCCGGCTCGCGTTCCCGAGGTCGTCGCGGGGGCCGGCCGCTGGGCGCCGTTTCCGGTCGGCGTCACGATCACGGTCTTCGTGCTGTCGGCGGTGCTCGTCGTTCTCTGCCTCGCCGTCGCGGTGCGGGCGGGCGGAGCCGGGGGCGCGCGGGCGGAGCCGGGGGCGCGGTCACGGGTTCGGGATCGGGTTCGGGATCGGGTCCGGGATCGGGTCCGGGATCGGGTCCGGGCGTAGGCGGTCACCGGCCGACGCCCGCCCCACGAAGTCCGTCGCGGATGTGCAAGGGAGGTCCGCTCCGAGCGGGCCTCAGGTCCCCGTCGTAGCCACCGAGACGCGGGAGTGGTCGCCCAGCATGAGCCGATGCGCCCTGGGCAGGGCCGCGGAGGGGACGACCTCGGCATCCCGGCCGATCAACGAGTCCTCGATCCGCCCGATCCCACGGATCGTCGCCCGCTCCAGCACGATCGAGTACTCGATCTCGGTCCGTTCGATGGTGCAGGAGTGAAAGATCGAGGTGAACGGGCCGACATAGGTATCGACGAGGGTGGTGTCCCGGCCGATGATGGCCGGCCCGCGCACGGTGGACCGGACCAGCGAGGCGCCCTCCTCGATCACCACACGGCCGACGATCGTGCTGTGCTCGTCAACGCTGCCACGGATCGCCGGCTCGATCGACTCGAGGAGGTGGCGGTTTGTCTCGAGCATGTCGTCGAGTCGGCCGGTGTCCTTCCAGTAACCCTCGACCAGGTGCGAGGCGACCTCGTATCCGCCGTCGACGAGCCACTGGATCGCCTCGGTGATCTCCAGCTCGCCGCGGGCCGACGGTTTGATCGCCCCCACGGCGTCGTGGATGGGGGTGCCGAACATGTAGACGCCGACGAGCGCCAGGTCACTCGGCGGAACGAGCGGCTTCTCGACCAGTCGAATGATCTTCCGGTCCGCACCGAGCTCGGCGACACCGAAGGCGGAGGGGTTGTCGACCCTGGTCAGCAGGATCAGGGCGTCCGGCGTGGTCCGTCGGAACTCCTTGACCAGGCTGGAGATCCCACCGATAATCAGGTTGTCGCCGAGGTACATGACAAACGGTTCATCGACGAGGAAGTCGCGGGCGATGAGCACGGCATGCGCCAGTCCGAGCGGCGCGTCCTGGCGGATGTAGGTGACCTGGATCCCGAATGCCGAGCCGTCACCTACCGCCGCCTGGATCTCGTCGGCCGTCTCCCCCACGATGATCCCGACATCGGTGATACCGGCGTCACGGATGGCCTCCAAGCCGTAGAAAAGCACCGGCTTGTTCGCCACTGGGACAAGCTGTTTGGCCGAGGTGTGGGTGATTGGCCGCAGACGGGTTCCCGAACCACCGGCAAGGACGAGGGCCTTCATGATCCGAAACCCTATCGTGCCGCTTTGAGCTGACAGAAAGTAACCGCCAATGTGATTCCTATCACATGGCAGATCGATCCACCTTTGCCCGCATGTCACCGCGAACACCCACCTGTGCAACAGGTATTTCCATGCGCACCGGGCCGGCGACAGGTACACCCCGCCCGATACGGGTACGT
>NZ_CDWRCM010000046.1:0-1163 GCF_977927585.1 Frankia sp. CcWB2
GCCTTGCCCTGCATCATGATGAACCGGCGGAAATGCTTGAGATCGAGGCGGGCCCGCCGGCCGCCGGCACGCCAGATATTCCCCGTCCTCTCGACGAACCCGCTGGGATAGTATTCTATGGCCAGCAGGATCCGGGTGAGGTCGTCAGCGAGCGGATGAAAAGTGACGGCGCCCCTGGTGGAGCCCTTTCCGCCCTCGGACGTCCAAGCGATCCGCCGGTCCGGGATCTGCTCTTGGACGGTCGCCTTCCAGCTGCGTCGGGACTTGAAGACCTTGACCCGCCAGTTCTGCTCGGTCTCGCTCTTCGCTTCCACCGCCTCCACGCCCTTCATGAAACGGGCGAAATCCGGGAACTGCGTCCACTGGTCGTAGGCGACGGACACCGGGACACCGACGTCCACCGTCTCCTCGATGTTCGTGGCTTTGAGTGGCCCGCTCTTACCGCCGCGCTTCCCGCGGCCGATCTTCAGCGCCCCCTTCGCCTTCTCGCGCATCGCCGAGGCCACGGTCCTGAAGGCCGTCTTCGTCGGCGGTTCCCCCTTGACCAGCCGCTGGACGCCCTCGGCGAGCGGGGAGAGCTTACCCTCCTTGCCGTTCCTCTCGGCCAGCCCGTGGAGTTTCTCCGTGCTCGAGGTGAGCCGCTGCGCCGTCCTGCCGACCAGGTGCGCCCCACCCGCCTTCGCCAAGTTCTTCGTCTCGTCGAGCAGGCTCTTGGTCGCCGGGCTGTCACGCAGGGCACCGAGAAAACCCTGCGCCGGTGGCTTCGTCGTCGGCCGCTCTGTCGTCTGCGTCATCTCCGCTCCTCGTCGATCGGACCGTCCCTCGGATGTCACCGCTCGGAGGTGACGTTCTGCCGGCCACGCGCGGCGCGGCGCGGCCCCGCCGAACGTCCGGGCGAAGAACGGCGCTGCGCACCGGACTGCGCCACAGCCTCGGGCGCCGCTCCCTCACCGGCCGCCCGTTGCTCCGACCGCTCGCCCTGCTCGGTCTGCTCCGCCTGCCCACGCTGCTCGGTCTGCCCACGCTGCTCGGTCTGCCCGCCCGAGGTGCCCTCCTCGGATTCCGCCGCGGCGGGCGCCAGCTTCTCGCCCTCTCCTTCGCCCCGGCCGGGTGCGGCGGCCTCCGGCACGGCCCCGGTCACCCCTTTGACGGCCCCGGTCACC
>NZ_CDWRCM010000046.1:1514-8000 GCF_977927585.1 Frankia sp. CcWB2
TGACCGCTCCCGTCGCCGCCTTGGCGACGTCACCCGCCTCGGCCAGGCCCTCGGTGAGCCGACCCGTACGCTGGTGGAGGTTCTCGGTGAGCCGACCCACCCGGGCCTCGTACACCGACAGTGCCGCGCGCCGACCGGCCTCCAGCACAGGTCCGCGGACCTGGGCGAGCAGCTCCTCCGCCTCCGCGGAATGCAGCAGTTTCACTGTCTGATCACGGACGATGTCCTTGGCGTGATAGTTGCGCCCGGTCAGCCAGAGCCCGACTCCGATCGCCATCTTGGCTTTCTTGGTCCGGCCGAGGACATAGCCGCCGACGAGCGCCGCAGCGATCTTCGCACTGCTCATAGTTGATCATTCCCTTCCCAGATGTCGGAGTCCGAGCTCCAACCCCATCTGCCGGTCCCCCCGAAGGCGTCGGCGTCCGCCGTGTCACCGGCTCCGGGCGGACCCGTGGGGCCCTCGGCGAAGTCGATGGCGGGAAGTGGGCCGACGTATTCGATCGTGAAGTACGGACAGGTGCGACGGAGATCGGCGACGGCGGCGTCGAACGCGTCCACGGCGTCGTCGCGCAGCAGAAACGCCCAGCTGAGCACCGGGTCCTCCGCGCCGCCGTGCGGGCGCCGTGGCCGGTCGGATAGCGCCAGCGGACGCAGCAGGTCGAGGATCGCATCGGCCTGACGCTGCCGGCGGGCGATGACCAGGTCGGCCACCTGCTGACCCAGCCTGATCCGCGCGTCGAGATCCGCGGGCGGCGTGACCCCGACGAACGGGCTGCCCGGCAGTACCTCGGTGAGGGCGGACCGCTCGTCCTCCTCCACGTCGAGATACAGCTCCACCAGCCCTTCGAGCGCATCGAGCCGATCGGGCATCTCGTCGGCGAGCGGGGCGAGGACCTCACGGCACACGGCCGCCTCGTCGGGGGCGACGGTCCCGAACCGCAGCGGCAGCACGGGGCCTCCGGCGAGAAGTCGCTGCAGGATGTCCAGATGACGCACAGCCTCGGACTCGCCCAGAATCCCGACATCCGCGGTGACGCTGACCGCCGCCGCCAACGGCCCGAACCGCACCAGGTGCACCTGCCCCGGGGGGTGTCCGATGCCGGGCGGCGGTGGCGTCGGCGCCGGATGCCCGGACCGCGTGATGCCATAGATGATGACGGACATGGCGATCATCCCTCTCAGCCGCTGCGGCGGTCGCCCGGCGCACTGCGCCCGGCCGGCAGATCCCGCCGGGCGTGCTCCTCGGACGATCCGCCACGCAGCGAGCCCACCACCTCCTCGGCGGTGTCCTTCAATCCCTCGAGCGCCCCCTTCGACTTCTGCCTCGCGGTGCCGTCGGTGACCTCATGCATGAGTCCGGGCAGGCCCGAGACCTGCTCCTTGGGCGCGATGTCCAGCCGGTTCACCGCCTCGGCGAACCGGAGGTTAAGTGTCCACGCTCGCGATGACGACCCGGGCGTCGACCGTGAGAATCTCGATTCCGACCAGCGCGACCCGCACGTAGGCGTCGATGACGATGCCCTTGTCGAGCACGACGTCGAGGACATCGGCCAGGCTGCTGGGCTTCGGAGCCCGGTTCATGGACTGACTGGAGACGCTCATGGCGCTGTCCTCGCCTTCTTCCATCGTTCTTCGTACGCGGAGGAGGCGGAGCGGGCCCTCGACGCGTCGGGGGCGGTCGGGTCGATCCCCGGCCCGGGATCGACGAGGTGACGGGCCCGCCGTAGTGCCTGCTCGGTCTCCTCGGGGCTCACGCCCAGCGACATGCGCACCTTCTCCAGGCTGGCACGGATCTCGATCAGCGCGCACCCCAGCTCGTCGATCTGCTCGGCGGTGAGGTCGCCACCGTCCATCCGGCGGATCGCCTACCGTTCCAGGAGCTCCCGCAGCAACTCGAGGACGACGACGACGAGATGCGCGAGACCGCGACCGACGTCCTGGGGATCCGCGTCCAATCGCAGCGTCCGCCGGGGGTTCCTGGTAGTACTCACCATCCCGCCTCCCGGCCGCCCTCCACGGCTGTCTGCACACCGATCAGCAGGGCGCGCAGATCGAGCCGGAGCAGGTCGACGCCGGCCAGCGCGACCACGACATCCCCACTGATCACCACGCCGCGGTCCACCAGCCGGTCGAGGAGATCGGCGATCGGTTGGGCGGTGCCGGCCCCCCGGCCCACCGAAGCACCCTGCCCCCGCACAGCGCCCCGTCCCGGCACGGCCCCCCGGGGAACCGGCACCTCGCCGAGTTCAGTCATCGCCGCCACCATGCCGTCCTCCGATAGCACCATTCCGTCCTCCGGCAGGACCCTGGACCCGATCGGCGGTGCGCACCCGGTCAGTGGTGCGCACCCGGTCAACCACCGGCGCTCCACCGCCGGGCGAGTCCTCGTGACCGTCGAAGGTGCCACCCAGGCGCTGGTCACCACCCAGCGTGATATGGACAAACGAGTAGGGTGGCCAGGGACCCGTCACCTCGGCGGGGCACCCCGCCGCGTCCAGCTCCCGCGTCAGCACGGTCGCCGTGGTGAGGAAAGCCTCCTCCTCCGAACGCGGCACGAGGTACGCGCAGTCGAACATCCGCCCCGGCCGACCGGTGTGCCGACGGGCGTCATCCCGCGTGTGCGCGGCCAGCTCCCGATCCGCCCGATCGACCATCGCCGCGATCTCGTCACGCCGGTCCCGCTCCGCCTGCAGCTCCCGGCGCCGCTCGGCAAGATAGGCCGTTCCCGAGCCGGTTGCCGAGCCGGCCCGCCCACCCACACCCACCGTGGGCACGGTCTCCGCCGGGTGGTGGACAGGCGAATCCACCCGGAATCCCCACTCACGAGCGTCCCGGACGGCGTCCAGCATCCGGAGCAGGTCCCGTACCTGGTCGTCGAGGATGGCCCGGGCCTGCTCCGGGTCGGCGAGCACCGTGCCGAACCGCAGCGGCAGCACACCGCCGCGTTCCAGCAGCTCCCACAGCACCTGATCGTGCCGGCGGGCCAGCACGGCGAGGCGACCGGTGTCGGAGACGTCCTCCTCGAGCTCACGCAGCAGGCTCAACTCGACCTCCGAGACGGCGAGTGACAACGGCCCGCAGGCGATCGCGTCCACCTCGGTGCCGGCGCCCAGCCCCTCGATTCCGGCGGTGTCGCTCGCCGCGGGGATGATGCCGTATGCGTAAAGACCGCGGTCGGTCCGGGACGCGCGCGAGGACGGCCGGACGCCGGGCCCGACCGCGCCCACAGTTTCGACGGTCGACTCCGGAACCGACTCCGGAACGGACTCCGACCGCGAGACCGACCCCGACTGCGAGACCGGAACGGGAGGAAGGTCCCGGGGCGGGGTCACGGCCGGCCGGATGCCCTCCATCACCACCCGGGTGATCTCACGGGCGAGGCACTCGACGATCTGATGTCGGGCGAGTTCGCGGGCCTCTCGGACGGCCTCCTCGACGATCTCAGGCGCGAGTCGCCGGGCGAGGGCCGTGAGATCCTCAGCCCCGGCCGTCGTGCTCATGGCCGCTACTCCCTCGTGTCCCGTTCCTCGGCGGCCGATACCCCGTCAAGGCCGATCCCCCCTGCGCCAGCCAGGCCGGCCGGCCCCGTCGAAGAGCCGCTCGACCGCGTCCGCCGGATCCCGGTCCGTCGGCTCGTCCACACCCTCCCCGGCACGATTCGCGATCTGCGCGGGACGGTCGGCGATCCGCTCAGGGTGGTCTTCGGTCCGCCCGGGCCACCGCCCGTCGGCGGGCTCGACCTCGGCCAGCCGCGACCGCAACCTCCTGTTCTCCTCCTCCAAAGATCGCGCCCGGGAGTTGAAGAAGGGGTCCGCGGTCCACCAGTCCAGGCCCATCTCCCGCGCCGTGTCCGCCGAGGCGATGAACAGCCGCAGCTTCAGGGTGAGCAGCTCGACGTCCAGGACGCTGACGACCACGTCTCCGACGATCACAACCCCCTTGTCGAGGACCCTTTCCAACACGTCGGCCAGCGAGTCCGGACGCGAACCGCCCCAGGGCCGGGCACGAGGCGGCCCGGCGAAGAGGCTGCGGTCGACGGTCGTGGCCCTGCCCGGTTCCTGCTGTCGCGATGGGCGACCTCACGCGGCAACCTCGTCAGTCGGTGGCGGTCAGTCGGTGGCGCCACGGACGAACCTCCGCAGCCGCTCGTAACCGACGAGGTTCCCCTCCCTGTCGACGTCCAGCCGGTAGGTGGCGAGCACGCTCGTGGTGGACGGGATGCGCTCCAACTCGACGACGTCGGCCAGCACCGACCAGCCGTCGTCGGTCCGCCGCACACCGGAGACCCGCTCCGGACTATGCCCCAGCAGCGTCCCGAACTCGTCCAGCACGCCGGGCAGCACCGCCGCCAGTCCCCCGCGGCCCACCCGGCGACGGGCGGTCCTGTCCTCGTCTGGGCTCATGGCTTCTGGGCTCATGGCCGGTGCGCGGCCCCCGTCCACCCCCGCCTCCAGGACAAGGAGGACCGAGGCATCGAAGACATCGACACGCGGCCCATTCCCGGGACTACCGGCTCCAAACTCCCAGCGTACGACGGGTGTCGACCGCAGATCACCGACCGCCGCACCACCCCGGAGGAGCCCCCGCCCGGAGGAGCCAAGGCCACCCACGCCGAAGATCCACTGGAGGTGGAGAGGTCAGCGCGTCCTACGGGATCAGCGCGCCCATGCCGCCCGCACTGCCCGCGTGGGGCTCGAAGATGATCGGTCCGAGCCAGCGGACCGGGTGAGGATCCTCTGGGTAATCTCCTCGGCCGTCAGCGGCGGCGCGAAGAGAAAGCCCTGCGCACTGTCGCAGGCGGCCGCGCGCAACCGCTCGGCCTGCATCAGGGTCTCGACGCCCTCGGCGGTCACCGTCAGGCGCAGGGTGTGAGCCAACGTGACCAGCGTCTGCACGATCTCCTCATTCCCCGGGTCGGCGTCCCGCGCCGAGCGGAAGCCCTCGATGAACGGTCCGGCGAGCTTGAGCGTGTGCACCGGCAGCCGACGCAGGTAGGCGAGGTTGGAATAACCGGTGCCGAAGTCGTCGATAGCGATCCGCACGCCCATCTCGGCGAGCCCGCGCAGGACCCGCAGCGGCTCGTCGGCCGTGCCCATGAAGGCGCTCTCGGTAAGTTCCAACTGGAGCAGGTCCGGGGAAAGCCCGGTCTCGTCGAGAATGCGTCGGACCTGTTCCACCAGGCCGGCCTCGCGGGTCTGCCGGGCGGCCAGGTTGACGCTGACGAACGGGGCGTGCGGATGACACTCCTGCCACTGCCGCGCCTGCCGGCAGGCAAGCTCCAGCACTCGCCGGCCGAGGGGCACGATCTGCCCGGTCTCCTCCGCCATCCCGATAAACAGATCGGGGGGCAGCAGACCGAGGCCGGGATGCCGCCAGCGGACCAGCGCCTCCACCCCGACCATCGCCCCGGCGGCCATCCTGGCACCCGCACCGTCGCCGAGAGCGATGATCGGCTGGTACCCGACGACGAACTGGTCCTGTTCGAGGGCGCGGGGCAGCATGGTCGACAGAGTGTGCCGGGTCACCTGCCGGACGCCTCGCTCCGCGTCGAACAGGGCCCAGCGGCCCTTCCCCTCCGCCTTCGCCCGGTAGAGCATGATGTCGGCGGCCCGCAGCAGATCGGCGTAGTCCCCGTCGGCGACGGGCCGTTCGACGATGCCGATGCTCGCTCCGATGGACAGCGCGTGGTCACCCACCCGCAGCGGGCTCGCCAGCGCCGCCAGCACGGTCTCGGCGACGGCGACGGCGTCCGCCGTGCCGGCTGTGTCGGCGACGAGGATCACGAACTCGTCACCACCCATCCTGACCAGGAGCTGCTCCGGGGACAGCACCCGACGCAGCCGGTCCGTGACGGCGACGAGCAACCGGTCGCCGACGTCGTGGCCGAGGCTGTCGTTCACCATCTTGAATCCGTCGAGATCGATGAAGCACAGCCCGATGCGACGTTCCGGTCCCGTGGCCATCAGTTCGTGGACCCGTTCGATGAGTACCGTCCGGTTCGGCAGGCCGGTGAGTGGGTCGTGCCGCGCCTGGCGGCGCAGCTGGCTCTGCAACAGATGCCGGTCGGTCACATCCACGATCATGGAGAGCTGCGCACGACACCGCCCGTCGTCGTCGCGCAGACACGACGTGGTCAGCTCGGCCCACACCACCGACCCGCCGATCCCGGTGAACCGCCGCTCCATCCGGATGTGCTCCGGTCCGGCGGTCCGCTGGGCGGCATAGGCCTCCCGGAACTCCCCCGCGTCCTCGGGATGCGCGAACTCGTCGATTGACCTGCCCCGCACCTGACCCGGGTCGACTCCGAGCATCCGCAGAAAAGCGTCGTTGGCGTCGATGATCCGTCCGTCTCCGTCATTGATCAGGATTCCGATCGCGGAGCCGGTGAAGATCAGCCGGAAGCGGGCATCGCTCGCGTGCAGGGCCGCGCGATGGATCGAGTCCTGCCCGGCGAGGATCCGCTCCCGCAGCGCATGGGCGTATCCC
>NZ_CDWRCM010000046.1:8097-9274 GCF_977927585.1 Frankia sp. CcWB2
GGCCGCCCTGCAACGCCGCCAGCCGGGCGCCGTACCCGTCGGCCGTCCCGAGTCGTAGGTCGGTGAGCAGTCTGGTGCCACAGATCTCGATGGTTCCGGCCAACGCGTCCGCGGCGCCGAAGGTGTACTCGACGACGGCAGCCCCGACCGCGGCCGCAGGGTCGGCCGTGAACGGTTCGGCGAGCAGGGCGTCGACGAGCCGGTCGCTCAACGCCCGTAACCGCTGCTCGACGTCGATCAGGCCGATCGCCGGGTAGCTGGCGCCGAGGATCTCTCGGGCCCAAGCCTGGGCGAAGCGCGCGACGCCCTGCTGGCGGGCCGTCTGGGGCAGGGACCTCACCGCACGCACTCCTCATCGCACGCATTTCTTACCGGACCATGACGAACCTTGGGCCTGACCCGCCCTGTGACAAAACCTCGGCCGCTGGCCGGAAAAGCGCCGGAAGCCGAAGAAAAACTAATACAAGTTAAGAAAAGTAAGAGATAGCCAGGAAAAACCATAAAAGGCCAAGAACAGCCAAGAACAGCCAAAGAACGGCGAGCTACCGGCGCCCGACCGCGGCAAGTACCGTGGAACGCACCGGGTTGCCCGCGAGGGGATCGGCGCCCATGCCCGCCGCGTCCGGGCGCCAGGCCGGCAGGTAGACCAGGCCCGGGTCGACGAGGTCGTATCCGCGGAGCAGACCGGCGATCTCCGCACGGGAACGCGGGGTCACCCCGGTGGGGGTCTCGTCGTAGACCTTGCTGGCCTGGTTGATCTCTACGGCCCGCTCGTCCGCGATCACATGCGAGATGGCCAGGTAACTGCCCGGCGCCATCGCCTCCCGGAAGGAATCGATGATGCCAGCCGGGTCATCGCTGTCGGGGACGAAATGCAGAACCGTCACCATGAGCACGGCGATCGGTTGAGAAAGATCGAGCAGCTCGGCCACCGCGCTGGAGCCGAGGATCGACGCGGGCTGCCGAACATCCGCCTGCAGCACCGTGGCCCGCGGATTGTCGGCGAGCAGCATCCGGAAGTGGATGACGGCGACCGGGTCGATGTCGACATAGACGACCCGGGCCTCCGGATTCACCCCTTCGGCGATCTCATGTACGTTACCGACCGTCGGCACCCCGGAGCCGAGATCCAGGAACTGTGTGATCCCGGCCTCGGCAGCGAGGAAGCGCACCGCCC
>NZ_CDWRCM010000046.1:9795-13155 GCF_977927585.1 Frankia sp. CcWB2
AGGAACAACCGGTTCGATCTGGCGATCAGCAGGGCATCCGGGAGGATCTCGAGGGCGGCGCGCGTCGCCTCCCGGTCCACCGCGAAATTGTGCGATCCGCCGAGCGCGTAGTCGTACATCCGCGCAGCGCTCGGGCGATTGACATCGATCCCCGCGGCCCACTCGGGCAACTCCTCCATGATCATCCATTCTCCTGCGCGACCCACTAGACGACGTATGGTGAGGAGATTGTCTACCATCGCTACCTTCGTCACCACACCGGCCGGTGTCGCTACGGAGACCAGTACCTCCACACCGCGTTCACACCGCGTTCGCACCCCGTTCGCTCGTTTCATCGCACGCCCGCCCTACCTCCCGCCCGGGCCTCCCAGCGGCGCGGACCAACCTCCGGCGGCGGCCCATGGGGAAGCCGCCGACCGTGCCGAATGTCCGGTTTGACCAGACCGTCCGACCCTGCTCTGCGTGGCCGTCCACGGATGACACTGGTCTGGAACCTGGATCGAGGGTCGACGCCCGCGACGGCCGAGGAGACCCCTACGGCCGCAAGAACCGGAAGAACCGAAAGAACCGGGAGGACCGGAGCTCGCGGCGGCAGCCGACAGACCGACGGCGGCCGGGACAGCACGGGTATTCGGGCGTCGCCCTCGGCCGGGACCACACGAGGCTCCGGTACGAGGTTCCGGGTGAGGAGTGGGACGAGATGCGCGCCCTCGTCGTGTATGAATCGATGTTCGGCAACACCAGGGTGATCGCGGACGCCGTCGCGATCGGCCTGTCGACGTGGTTGGACGTCGGACTCGTGGAGGTCGGCACCGCGGACCCGGCCCTGAACGACGATGTCAGGCTCCTCATCGTCGGCGGGCCCACCCATGCGTTCGAGATGAGTCGGCCCGAGACCCCGGCACGACGCCACCAGGCGGACCGAGGGCAACGTCGTGTCGCCGGGAATCGGGATCCGGGAGTGGCTCGAGGCACTACCCAGGCAACCGAGTGGGTCGCCCGAGGGGATACCGCTCACCGGAGCGGCCACGTTTGACACGAAGGTCCGTCACCCCCATCCCGCGGGTTCGGCCGCGGCCGGTGCGGCAAAGTGCCTGCACCGTCTCGGCTTCTCCCTCCTCGACCGTCCGCGGAGTTTCTACGTCGACGGCCCGGCGGGCCCACTGGTGGCCGACGAACCCGAACGCGCCCGCCGCCGGGCCGAAAGCCTCGGATGGATGGTCCCTGCCTCGGCGAAGGGTAACGCGCTTTCCTGAGCCGCCTTGACACAGCAACACTTCACCCGGATCGCCGCCGAGTACGAACGGCTCGGTGGAGGAAGTCGGATCTTGCACGGATCTGTAAGGTTTCTGGTTGCACAAAGTGGCAGAGGCGATTTTCGGGCGTGACTACCGGGCGGCGAGGAAAGCGGCTTCGCGGGCGGCGACCTCGGTGACGCGGTTGACGTCCGTCCAAGCACGCTCGCGGAGAAAGGCGCCGAGGTCGTCTGGCCACCCCAGACGCTCGCCGAAGAACCAGGCAAGGAGCTTGTCGGCGTTGCTCTGATCATCGTCGGTGGACTGAGTCCACACCTGCCGTTTCCGCCTTGCTCGGCGGCAGCACTCGGGCCAGTCGGGTTCAGCCGAAAGGATCGCTACCCAGTCGACCCATTCGCCGGACGACGCGCGCGCAATACCCTCAGCCACAGTGTGTGCCAACGGAACGGCCAAGAGGAACTCGTCAAGGATGCTGGCGATAGGCGTCTCCTGCCGCACGACTTCGTTCCAGAGCACGGTGGGGGTAAATTCAGTCGCAGCGGGTGAGGTCGTTTCGCTACTCGACGGCATGAGGTCGTCGCGCATCCGTTCGAGCATGGCCACTGCGTCGGCCCGCTTCTGATCGACTCGGCCTTGCGGCAGCCACGCGCGCAACGCCTCGAGCTGTTCGGGGGGGCACGGCACCAGGTTCAGCAGGTGCTCCCACCGGCGGTCAGCATAAAACAACGAACGTGCGGTCTGAACGACGAGCTCTCCGGTCATGCGAGAGACCACGCCCTGCGCCGTCGCGGCAGCTACGGTCGCTCGCACGTTCACCAGGGGCTCCGAAAGCGGCCGAAAGCCGTGCTTGCTCGTTGCATGCACAAGGGCCACCTCGTCGTCCGAGGTCAGCTCACCGGAGCAATATCCCGCAGCGATGTCACCGACGGCGACCATGCCGAAGGGCGCCAGCTCGGCACCGCGTAGCGCCCCCATGCTCGACGACCCGTAGACCCGGATCCCGAGCGATAGAGCGTACAGGATCTCCTTGTGCCACACTGCCGGCACTTGGTGGAAGTAGCCGTCGATGATCCCGATCGTGGGCGGTCTCTCCTGGCTGATCCGCCACACGTCCCCGAGCTGAACAGGCGGCAGGAACTCGGCGTCCAGAACGGCGCGAGCGTCGTCGATGCCGAGTGTCGGGCCGAGGAAGACGACTGGCAATGGCCCAGTCACTGGCCCGGTCAACCGACGACGCCCTCGACAGCGGCGCGAGCGCGAGCACCCGGCCTGTACCCCGACACGTCACTGGGCGGCTCGAGACCTGGAACAACCGCGCGGCCGACCGCAACGCCGGTGTCCGGCCGGCTGAGGTCAACCCACCAAGGGTCGAAGCCTCGGGTGACGAGCGCACTCACCACGGCTTCCAGGTCGCGCTCGAGCGTGCTCGTCGAGAGGTCAGGGAGGTCGCTGACGTCGCGGCCGCCGCGCAACGATGCCCGCCATCGCTCTCGCAGCAGTCGCGCCTGCTCGGCGGCAGCGGAGCTCGGGCGGTAGCGGGCGCGGAACATGTCATCGCGTGCGCCGCTGATGAGCGTGAGACGGCTCTGCGCCGCTTCGGTGACGGCACGGCACAGCGCGATGTCTCGACTGGGATGGCATCCCATGCCACTCGTGGCGTAGACCGTGAGATCCTGGTCGTCGGCGTCTGGCTCGAAGACTGTGCACTCCACAGTGGCGACGCCGACATCGCTCGTCGCGTCGTGGAGCATCACAGCGATCCCAGCCTCGTCGAATCGCTCAAGCAGTGACCTGCCGACCGGGTCGGTGACGCTGCCAAGATCGATGGTGGTCGTGGTGACGTCGCCGGTAAGCCGCCACATGGTGATCGCATCGCGTTCGATCAGCTCGCAGAGTGCGTGGAGCTTGGCTTCGAAGCCGTTGTTGCCCGACGACAGACCGTTCGAGGTACAGCTGAACCAGCCGCTACCTGGCGGTTCCTGAACTCGACCGTCGGTGTGCACTACCTCGAACGGGACAAGCGCCGCAGTGCCGTCGACGAGCGAGGCGGCCGCCACCCACGTCGTCGGTGTCGTGGTCGCAAAATTCGCTCCGGTTGCCCGAG
>NZ_CDWRCM010000046.1:13282-14650 GCF_977927585.1 Frankia sp. CcWB2
CCAGGCCAGACCAATCGGCTATCTGGTGGCGCGGCGCAAGGTCGCAGGCGGGTCCCCACACGGTCGGCACACTCGCCCGTTCGGCGTGCCACAGCTTGACGGATTCCATGATTGCCGAGGCTTTGGCGGCGGCAAGCGTGACGCCCTTGCCCATCGAGACGGCCAGCGAGTAAGCGGCCGGGCGGCAGGCAGTCACCACCGGTATGCCGATCCGGTCCAGTCCAGTGACGTCCGCTACTCTCGTGATCCCGAAGATGTCGAGCTGGCCGCGCAGCCGCCGGACGGTTTCTTCCGGCGCCACCGCGCGGTGGGTCCCGAGGGTGAAGGTCTTTGCTGTCATCGCGATCCTCCGGCCACCAGATGCACGACGTCAGTTGCCATCTCGGTCCGAGGTCGCCAGGCGCAGGCGAGGTCTCGTGCGCGCCGCGGCGGAGCGGGCCGGCGGGTCGGCGTCGGGTGTCAGTGGCAAGGCCAGTGCCAAGAACCGGTCGCCATCCCGGAACACGAGGCGAGCATCGGTCATCTCGGTCAAAAAGGCTCGCACTTCGTCGGGATCGAGGTCAAGGTCGCGGTCGCGAAGCAGGCGACCCGCCGCGCTCGACGGGGTGGCGACGTCGAGGCAGGCGAGGTAGAGCTCCGCCTCGACGTCGTCGAGGAAGATGTCGCGGCTCGGGAGCAAGGGGCGACGGTCGCGGATACGCAGGAACCCCGGCCCTCTCTCGTATCGAAGCGACCGGTGGCGCCCGGGCGTCCAGCAGCGGTCCCAGGCGTCGACCGCGTCACGCAACGGGGCGACCGCTTGTTCGGGGTCGTGCCCGTCCACGTGCTCGTACTCGAACGCATACGCCAGGCCGGCGAGCTCGTCCGCCGGCACGGAGTGCAGGTGGCGGTAGTAGGCGGCGGGACCGAGCAGCCGCAAGCCGTGGGACGCGGGTTTGTCGAAGTAAGGGCTGAACCGCTGGACCTGAAGCCGGACCAGCCCGGGCGGCTTGAGGTGGACAAGTGACTTCACCAGGTCTGCCATCGCCACGTAGTCTTCGTCGGTCTCGCCCGGCAGCCCGTAAATGATATTCCAGGTCGGAAGCAGCTCGTAGCGCGCCGCAAAGAGCAGGAAGCGTATATTCTGCCACACGGCGACACCCTTGTCGATACTACGCAGCAGGGGTGTGCTCAACGTCTCGATGCCGGGCTGTATCCGGTGGACTCCCGCGTCGCGAAGCTGTCGGACCTGGTCGGGCACGAGGTTCGACTTGATCTCGTAAAAGAAGCGGTAGTCGTGGCCGGCCTTGCGCCGTTTGGCGAGCTCAGGCAACACGCTGTCGAAGAACTTGGGATCCAGGATGTTGTCGACGACGTCGAACTCCACCC
>NZ_CDWRCM010000046.1:14951-18112 GCF_977927585.1 Frankia sp. CcWB2
GCGGTGGCGGCGGGCGAGAAACTCGATTTCGTCCACGACCTGGTCCGGGGCTTTGGCCCGGAAGGTCATGCTCGACCCGTTCAGCCTGCAGAACGTGCAGTGGTGACGCTCCCCCCACCAGCACCCTCGGGAGGTCTCGACGACCAGACGCGTCCGGGACGACAACGACTCGCGTAGCGGCGACCGGGCAAGCCGCTCGAAGTACTCGTCGTACACCGGGGTCAGTGCTTCCGACATGGCGATGCGGTGAACGCGTGAGCCCTCGTCACCGCTCCCACGGGCGAGCAGGCCGGGACCGCTCCCAGGCCGGCGTCCGGCCAACAGTTCGGTGCACAGCGGCCCGAAGGTACGCTCGGCGTCGCCTTGGACGACGTAGTCGACCTCGTCGTAGAGCCGGTGCAACGCGGTCCCCAGCTCGGCGTCGCAGTTGGCGCCGCCGAACACGACGACGAGGTCGCGATCTTTCGACTTCAACCGGCGGGCAAGTGCCAACGAGGGCACCGTCTGCGAGAACGTCGTAGTGAAACCGACCACCGCCGGCTCGGTTGCGAGGATCTCGTCGGCCGACGCAGACAGGAACGCGTCAGTAAGTTCCCTCATGCCCAATGCAGCATTGACGACCGCGTCCGGCACCTGTTCCCGCCGCAGGTAGTCGACGTAGTCGCTCCACTCCTGTACCGGCCGCCCGGGATCCTTGAAGATCCACTCACCTAGCCGACTCTCCACCAGCGCCGCACGACGGCGTCGTACAGCGTCGGGGCGCCGTTGCCGGCGAAGTAGCCCGCCGCTTCGAGCTGGAGGCTGTAGGCGTTGACGGGCAGCCCGGCGCGTTCGGCGACGGCGGTCAGGATGCCAATCTGGATACTCGGCGTCTCCGGAGACGCCCATGGCATCGCGACGACGCTGATGCTCTTCACGAGACGTCCGGCAGCGCATCGACGACGTGTGCCTGAAGCCCGTCGATCCGTTCGACGACCTCGCGCCTGATGTCCGGCCACCACGGCCGGACCAGGTCCGCTACCGAGCCCTGGGCGAAACCCCGGACACTGCGAACGAGGCGGGCCCGGACGGCGCGGGGCTCGAAACCCGCCGTTCTGCTCCCGAGCGCCCACAGGTGCGCGAGACCGAACCACACGTGGACTGCCTCCAGGAACGGTCGAACGGGAAGTAGGCGCCCGGTCCAGGGCGACCGGACGCACGGCACCTCGACAGCGGCGTCGCCGCCCACCCACGGGCGTTGCAGGCACTCTCGGTATAGCAGGCCGTGGATGGCTTCATGGACGACGCCCTCGGCGAGACAGTCCAGCGAGGCCTCAGGGTGGTGCGGGTTGGTCACGAGACCGGCCGATGTAGTTGCCGTTCGTGCCCGAGGCGACGTGGTCAGCGCCGTCAGGATCGATCTGCAGCACCAGGACGCAGGTGGCACGCTGCACGAAGGGCTCGACGACGCTCGACAGCCCAGCAAGCGAGGACATGGTCTCGACGAGGCGTCGATGGATCGTGTTCACCTGGTCGACGGTGAACGACGGCCGGGAGGCGTTCGTACGCTCGAATCGTCCGCTCAGGTCAATGCCGCGACCTCTCGGGCTGCCGAAGTCCAGCGCCATGGTGCGGTCGCCGGGCAGCTGCGGCCACCCGTCGGTGGTGCCGTCCGGGCGCACGCAGACATCTCCCAGTGCCGACCAGGAAGGTTTCGTCGGGGGCGGTCCCTTGCCGGCGAGCGTCATCTCGACCCCGATCGCCGCGGCGAGAAAAGCTTCGACGTCGTCGGGTCCAGTCGTGGCGAACAGCAATCGCCGGGTGACTTCCGGCGCGCGCAGCACGCGCCGCTGCCGATGCTCGTCGAGCTGCGTGATCGCGGTGACGGCACCAGCGCCGGACCGACGCCGCAAGGCCTCCGCTGTTCTGTCGACGACGGCGCTGTCGAGCGTGTCGATGAGCGTGGTCCCGTCGAGCCAGGTCAAGGCCTCGCCGACGTCGTCCAGGCTCATACGACCACTCGGGTCATCTCGGCGAGAGCCTGGCGGCGCAGGGCGGTCTCCTCGATGTCGACGTCGAGGCGCTTACGGACGTGAGCGAACAGCGCGAGCAGGTCAGCGCACCACACGCTCGGGTTGTCGAACGCCGCGTTCGATGACCAGCGATGAGGCAGGTAGCCGCCGGAACACGTGGTCGCCTCCGGGCAGGTCTGGCAACCCGTCGGCACCGGTAGTCCGTCGAACATCGCCGCACGGTGCAGCGATGAGAGCGCGCCCACGTCGGACACGTCGTTGGCGAACACGTTGAGGCCCGTCCCAGCCATGCCGTGCCGACAGACCCTGAGGGCGTCGAGATCCTCGACGGCGCCGTCGGGTTCGATGAACACGAATCCGAACGGTTCGTTCCCGACCATGTCGATGTTGGAGCGACCACCGAGCACAAGTCGCGAAACGGCCACGAAAAGTGGGATTCTGGTCGACACCGGGTCGTTGACCCACCACTCGTCGAAGACCGGTAGTAGGTAGTCTGCACACGGTGTCGGGCCGTGGGCCCGGCGCACCTCGGCCACAGTGTCATGGGTGAAGTCGGGGAGGAGGTAGTTCATGGTGCGGAAACCCAGCGAAGTGATGTGCCGGTGGATCGAAACACTGTCGGCTCCGAACTGGACGACTGCGAGCGCACCCATCCCTACGCCGTGTCTTCTCAGACAGTCGATTCCGCTCACCACGCGCTCATGCGACCCGGCGCCGCGCCGGTCCACTCGGGCGGCGTCATGAATCTCCGCGGGGCCGTCGATCGACACGCCGATTTCGATGCGGTGCTCGACGAAGAGCTCCGCCCAGTCGTCGTCGATCAGGGTGGCGTTGGTCTGCAGGTTGAAGTCGACCCGGGCCGTGCCAGCCAGCCGCTCTCGGATGCGCCGGCACCAGCGGTCCACAAGTGCTCGGCCGGCGAGCAGGGGTTCGCCGCCGTGGAACGTTATCCGCACTCGCCGCTGGCCGGTCGCCTCGCACCACGCCTCGATGCGACCAAGCGCCGCCTCGACGACGTCGTCGCGCATGACGACCGGGCGGTCCTGCCAGGTATTGTCACCTTTATTATAAACATAGCAGTAGCTGCAGTCGAGGTTGCACCGAGATGCAATTTTGAAGACGAACGCGAGAGATTTTCCGGCAAACTGA
>NZ_CDWRCM010000046.1:18499-19954 GCF_977927585.1 Frankia sp. CcWB2
CTTCCCGTGCGTCGTCCCGATGACGGCCGAGGTCCTTCGCGACCGCTTCGTCGACCTCGGGGGCGATGATGCCTGCCTTGGCTGCCTCGGCTAGGGCGACGCAGATGTACGCGAGTGCATGGTAAGCAAGCAGGATTCCGAACAACGGACGGGGTTCGGCGCGTAGCGGCGAGGTGTACGTGCCGTCGTGCGCGGGATCGACCAGGTCGCCAGCCGCCTGCGCGGTACGTAGGTGGTGGTGCGCAGTCTCGTGGACCACAAGCTCGATGGTCTGCGCGGTCCCCTTGGAGATGTCGGCTTCAATGAGACCGGGAACGTCGGGGTCGTGGCAACTTCGCGCCGTGTCGGCGATCGGCGCGAGCGGACGGACGACAGCAGTGGCCGACGTGATCCAACTCATCAGGTCGGGGCAGCGGTTGGCCAGCACGCCCACCGTGCGCAGGTAGCGCCCGATCGACACTTGGATCTCCGGCTCTCGTTCAACGACCGCCGACGACGGCAGCGACGGCCACGAACCCGGGGTGACGACGCCGGTGGCCCGACACCAAAGATCGAGCCCGAGCGGGACAGGTGCAGGTTGGGCGACCAGTGCGCCGAGTGCCTCGAGTTCGTGGCGACCGGCGTCGACCACCTCGTCCCCCGCACCTGTCCACAACACGATCTTCTCGGTCAGCTCGACAGCGCCCAGATCGGCCGCGGTGCTCGCGGCGGCCCAAGCGGCGAGGGCGACGTCGCGGCTGCCGTCCACGGGCTCGGGCTTAGTAAGCCGACTCATGAGGGGATGGCGTAGCCACGGACTGGCTACGAGCGCATTGTCGACGATGACGGCACGGACGGGTTCGGCGTCCAGCTTCAACGTCTGGACCGGCATCCACCGGTCAACCCTCTCGATCAGCGAGGCGGTCCACGCGCCGGCGTCAGGACGCCATTCCCATGGGCTCTCGGTCACTGCCCGATGTGCTTGTTCTGCGTGGCCGCCTTGGCTTGCTGCAGCCGGATCAGTCGTTCCGTGAACGCATTGAACGCCACCTCATCCAATTCAGCCAACCCGCTTATGGCCTCAGACTGCTCGAGGACGGCGGGCTCGATTTCGACCGCGCCGGTCCGGCTGAAAAAATGCCGTTGGAATGAGACGTTCCGTTGGTTGACCTACTGAAGATGATGCCGTTCGAGTGGTGAGAGACCGCTGCAGTCCCGTCGCCTGTACCCGCGTCGCCTGAACCCGCCTCGTCGAAGACGCGCTCCCTTGCCAAGTTTGCTTCGATCACGCCTTTGATTGCTGCCTGAACGCGTTCTTCCGCGGAGTCTGGCACGCCGCACCCCCTGAGATTATGGCGAGACTTACCGGACCATGGGACCATAGGAGTCGAAATGAAATAACTTGCGCGTTTCGAACCCTCCACAGGCCTGTGACCTGCGATGATGCTCTCGATCACGTATTTGTTACTTCATTAC
>NZ_CDWRCM010000046.1:20257-22688 GCF_977927585.1 Frankia sp. CcWB2
GTCCCCATAGGATGCGGAGAAGTGCAATAGCCTTACGCAATATTGGCCGGTCGAATCGCTACGTTGGCGCTGGCCGGGGACCGGCCCCCGGCCGCGGGATGGCCAGTATGACGCGGCTGGGTTGCGGCCGAGCGAACCGGAGTGCCCGCCGCATCCGGCCCGGCTGTTCTGCGGGCTGGTCGCCTCGGCGCGTATCGACGGCGACTGGGTGGCGTTGCGCTGGCTGGAGACCTGGGGCGGCCGGTAGTCGTCATCCAGCCATGCTGCGCTTCGCGGCCTTGGCGGCCACGGTCACGTCGCCCATTCGCTCCGGCGGGCTCATGCCCGCGGCGAGCAGGGAGTTGAGCATGGCGCGGATGCCCGACCCGCGGTTTTCGCAGACGGTGCGGGTCTCGCCGGGGATCGGGACGTCCTCGAGAATCTTGATAAGGGTGGCGTTGCGGGCCGAGGAGATGCCTTCTTCGCCGAGGCTGTCGACCGTGACCGGACCGAACAGCCCACCGGGATTGCGAATGACCAGACGGTCGGGGTACATCTCGACCTGGACCTGGGTGCCGCGGGCGCCACCGGCAAGGTCACGGTGGACCAGCGCGTTGACGACCGCCTCGCGCAGAGCGGTCTCCGGGTACTCCCAGACGTCCTGCCGGCCCACGCCTCCGATGACCGCCCGGCGGGACATGTTGCGGCGGACTGCCGCCAGCGTGTCGCGGACCATGACCGGGACCGGGCCTTCCAACGTCACGCTGTCCAGGAACCGTTCAGTGGACCGGCCGCCGGTCTCGGTCGGGTAGTGCACGAAGGTGACCATCAGTTGCGGGAAGTGCTCCTGCGGATAGCTGCCGAGCGCCAGCAGCCCTGCCAGCGAGACCACGTCTTCGCCATCGTTTCCAGGCACGAGCACCCTGGCACGGCGCAGCACCGCCAACCGGTCCAGATCCTTGAACGCATACGGCCTGCTGACCCTTAGCCGGGCGATCAACACGTCGACACCGGCCGCATCCAGATGATCCAGACCAACACCGTGGACGGCCTGCTCGTCCTCACGGGGCTGCCCACGTGAGGACAACATCACCTGGACCTCATAGGCCGACAGCCGACGATCATCATCGCCTACTCTGACATAGCTGCCCTTGGTGATGCCGGCTCCGCGCGAGTAGCAGGGCTTCTGAGCGGGATCTAGCTCGGGGACCTCGGCGACCAGAACCTGGACGCCTTCAAAGTCATGAATCTTGATCAGCGGTCGCAGCGGAGGCTCCATGTCCTCGGAACACATCGAGGTCCTCGGAACACATCGAGCCGAGATTGGCTGTCAGCCTCGCCGGATCAGGCAGTCCGGTCGCAACGAAGCCCTGGGCTTCGTCCAGCCCAAGGACGATCACGCCACCTCGCGTGTTGGCAAACCCCGAGAGTGTCTCGCGCAGCGACTTCGGCAGCCCACCCTGCGCCTTCTTCACCTCGACGTCGGCGATGTCCGCACCGATGGCGCGGAGGTTGGCGAGGTCGTGAGTCCGGACCGAGCCCAACAAGTCGCCGATCAAGATCCGTCCGCACCTCGGCGCCGGGCGCCGACGGTCGTCATAACCGGGGTTCGACGACAGATGGGGCCGCGGGTGCGGCAGCGCGCTCGGCGGCCGCCAGCCGTCGGCCGGTCCACCGGCGCAGACCGGTCGCGGCGAGCACGACGCCACCGCCGACGGCGTAAGAATACACCCGCAAGGTCCACGCGTCGCCGGGCAGATCCGTGAACAGCGAGACGTAGACGGGGTGCGCGGCCGCGGCGACGGCGAGCCATTCCAGCCGCCCGGCGATGACGGCGAGCGCCGCCAGCAGCACCCCGTACCAGGGCTGGACCGGGGTCGCGACAAGGAACGCGGCACCGACCAGCCACAGCGCGGCCCGTTCGACGGGAACCCGCTGTGGATCGGTCCGCAGCACGGCGACCGTGACCGCCGCCAGCAGGGTGGCCGCTACCGCCTTCGCCGCGGATCCGTCCAGGTGCAGCAGCCCGGCGAGCAGGAGGAAGCGGCTGCCCTCGCCGTAGCCCTCGACGTCGAGGTACTGCGGGAGGAAGCCCAGCGCCTGTGTACCGACGGTGAGGATGTGCGGCAGGTAGGACAGCACGACCACCCCCGCTGCGGCCCCGGCGAGCGTGACGGGCCGGCGCCGGGCCGCCGCGAGCAGCAGCAACGCCGGGTACAGCTTCACCGCCACCGCGCCGCCGAGCAGCGCCCCGGCGACCCCCGTCCGCAGCGGATGGGACCGGGCGGTGAGGACCGCCAGAGCGCTGAGCGCCAGCACGGCCCCGAGGACGTCGACGTGCGCATCGGAACCGATCTCCAGGCCGGCGAGCGGCGAGAACGCATAGAAGGCCGCGTGGCGCGGGTCGCGGCCTCGCGCCACCAGCATCCGCATCATCAGCCCGACCAGTGCC
>NZ_CDWRCM010000046.1:22923-24768 GCF_977927585.1 Frankia sp. CcWB2
GGGACGTCAGCGAGGCGTAGAGCTGGAGTTTGTGTTCGCGCGGCGGCCCCGGCAGGACATGAACGGCGGTGAAGTACGCCTGCGCCACCGGCGGGTAGATGGTGTGGGCGCGCGGGTAGTTCAGCCGGATACAGTGCGGCCCGCGCCCGATCGCCGCGCACCCGGCCGGATCCGGGAACAGCCAGCGATCGCGCAGCCGGGCCAGTTCCGGAGCGAGCGGGCCGTACCGGTAGGGGTCGATCCCGGCAGCCTGGACCCGACCGTCCCAGGCGTAGCGGTACAGGTCGTCGGAGAGCTGCGGGCCGGTGGTGGCCGCGACGGCGTGGATGGCGACAATTCCGCCGAGCAGCATGGCGACAGCCAACCGGCGCGGGGCCGCGTGGACCAGCAGCGCGGCTGTGGCGACACCGAGCGCCCACCAGAGCATGACGGGGTAGAGCACCCCTGCCCGACCGGGCAGGTATCCCGGCGCCGCGAGCAGGCCCGCGAGCCCGACACCCGCCCCGGCCAGGGCCAAGGCCGGCCTGAGGCGTGGCGCGGTGCGGGTTCTGGGCATGGTCCCGAGACTGGCAGGCGCAGCGCCGGCGCGGGAACACCGCGCCAGGCCTTCCTCGTTCCGTAATGCCGGTACTCGGTCGCGAGTGGTCCCGGCGGCCTACCGTGCATTCGTGCGACAATTGCCTCGCCAGTTGCCCCGTCGGTTGCCTCATCTGCTGACCGAAAAGCTGCCGGAACCACCCCCGGTCCTGCGGCGCGGCCCCCTGCGCGAAAACGCATTCCCCAGTCGGCTGCACGATCCACGGATGGCGGCTCTCCTCGGCCTCTGGCTCGGGATCGCCTTCGGAACATGCTTTCTGACCGGGCTGGTGTCGCATTTCATGCAGCATCCGCCGTCCTGGCTGGAATGGCCTTCCCGACCCGTCTGGCTGTACCGGGTGACCCAGGGCCTGCACGTGACCACCGGACTCGCGAGCGTCCCACTGCTGCTGGCGAAGCTGTGGACGGTGTATCCGCTGTTGTGGGAATGGCCCCCGATCCGTTCCGTCGCCCATGCGGTGGAGCGGATAACGATCGTGCCGTTGATCGCAGGGGCGATCTTCCAGCTCAGCACGGGCATCGCGAACATCGCGCAGTGGTACCGGTTCCACTTCTTCTTCACCGTGACCCATTACTGGGTCGCCTGGATCACAATCGGCGCGCTGGTCCTCCACATCGTCGCGAAGCTCACCGTCGTCCAGGCGAACGTGGGCCGTCGCCGCCATGAGCGCGCGCCCCTGAACGGCGCCGCCACCACCATGACCGGCGCCGCCCCGGGGACGGGCAGTCTGACGCGGCGCAGCCTCGGCCTCGCGACGGGGACCGCCGCCGGGGTAATCGTGGCGACGACCGCTGGCCAGTCGGTTCCGGGCCTGGCCCGGCTGGACCTGCTCGCGCCGCGGCGGCCCGACATCGGCCCGCAGGGGCTCCCGGTGAACCGCACGGCGCGAGCCGCGCGGGTCACCTCCCTCGCCCGTGACCCCGGGTACCGGCTGGAGGTGGTCGGTCCGCGCCGGATGGTGTACACCATCGAGGAGCTGTACGCGCTGCGTCGGTACAGCTCGAAGCTGCCGATCACCTGCGTCGAGGGATGGGCCGCGGACGCCACCTGGCACGGGCCGCGGCTGCGGGATCTGCTGGACGCCGCCATGATCCCCGCCGACGCGACGGTCCGGGTCGAGTCCCTCGAGGCCCGCGGGGGCTACCGGGCAAGCGACGTCAGCCCCTCGCACGCCCGGGACTCGTTGACCCTGCTCGCGACCGGGGTGAACGGCGCCGGCCTCGACCTCGACCACGGTTATCCGGATC
>NZ_CDWRCM010000047.1:0-1127 GCF_977927585.1 Frankia sp. CcWB2
TGAGTAGACGTCGCAAGACGTCGCCCTCATGCGGCTTGCTGGCTTCTTGCGAAATTCTGGAGGATGCTCGTCAGTTACTCCCCAGGCGGGGACTGCCGTACATCTGCCACATAACGCCCCTCAAGGGGGGGTCACCGACCGCATCCGTGGTGTTCGGCGGATCCGGTGTCTCGCTGACAGAGAGAACATTACGGGTGGATGACGGGAGACGTCAAATCAATCCCTCGCCAAGATATGTGATGTACGTCACACCTTCCCAAGACTGGCTCGTTGTGATCTTTTGATATGGGAGGCTTGGTGGTCTGGGCCAGAGCTCTGGACCCCCGGAACACTGGGCCCGGAATACTGGGCCCGGAACACTCGTACAGAGCATCACCGGGTCGACTCACCTGGGTCGACGCGGCGACCGCGGGCCGCTGACCGTCGCCTCGCCAGCGAGCCAGAATCGCCAGGGCCATTCGGCCGCCACCCGGATCCCCACCCGGGGGCCGAGGCAGACCCGGCCGCCGGAGATACCGGGCGGGCCGGGAGGACGGATCCTCCGGCCCCCGGCCAGTGCCACCGTGATCGGCCCCGCGCCGGTGACCGGGGTTCCACTCAGTGCGCCGGTCACGGCGAGCGCCCGTCCCAACCGGCCGGGGCCACGCGCCAGGTCCGCCTCGACCAGGTGTGGGAAACGGCCCGCTACGAGGTCGCGACCCGCCACGACCTCTCCGGAGCGCAGGAGCACGGCCGACGCCGAACCGACCGGTCCGCACACCACGTTCAGACACCAGTGGACGCCGTAACTGAGGTAGACGTAGGCCCGTCCCGGCGGTCCGAACATGACGGCCGCGCGCGGCGTCGGGCCGCGGTAGGCGTGCGAGGCGGGATCGTCCAGCCCCCCGTACGCCTCAACCTCGGTGATCCGAACGGCGACCGGCCCGTGCCGGACCGTCGCACCAAGAAGGGCCGGTGCGACGACCAGAACGGGCCGGTCGTAGAAGTCCACCCCGTCCGGCGCGGCACCGTCCGTCGGTGCCATGCCGGGCGAGGATTCGGGTAGCGCCGTCAACCCACCGCCCAGACCTGGTCCCGGTCCAGCACCGGACGCAACGCGGCGATCTGCTCGCGGACCCGGTCGGGAG
>NZ_CDWRCM010000047.1:1591-4263 GCF_977927585.1 Frankia sp. CcWB2
CGGTCCCGCCGGGGGCCGAGCGGGCCTCCAGCGATCCCCGCACCGACAGCACCTCGCGCACGTCCGGGGTGAGCAGCGGGTTGATCACGCCGAGATCGTCGTCCGGCACCTCGTCGAGATCGACGTCGTGGGCCACGCACCACGACACGAACTGGCCGACCGCCTCGTGCGCCTGACGGAACGGCACCCCTCGGCGCACCAGGTACTCGGCGACATCCGTGGCCAGCGCGAAGCCGTCGGGCGCCGCGGCGACGAGCCGCTCGCGACGGACCCGCATGGTCGCAACCGTGCCGGTCAGCGCGGGCAGCACCAGCAGCAGGGTGTCGACCGCGTCGAAGACCGGCTCCTTGTCCTCCTGCAGATCGCGGTCGTAGGCGAGCGGCAGTCCCTTGAGAGTGGCCAGGAAGCCGGTCAGATCCCCGATGAGCCGGCCGGACTTCCCCCGGGCCAGCTCCGCGACGTCCGGGTTCTTCTTCTGCGGCATGATCGAGCTACCGGTCGCGAAGGCGTCGTCCAGTTCGACCCAGCCGAACTCCCTCGTCGTCCAGAGCACGATCTCCTCGCCGAGCCGCGACAGGTGCACTCCGATCAGGGCCGCCACGAACAGGAACTCGGCGGCGAAGTCCCGGTCGGAGACCGCGTCGAGGGAGTTGGCGAACGCCCGGTCGAACCCCAGCTCCGCGGCCGCCCCCTGCGGGTCGAGCGGCAGCGAGGAACCGGCCAGTGCCCCGGCCCCCAAGGCGCTCACCGACGCCCGGGCGTCCCAGTCGCGCAACCGGTCGATGTCCCGGACGAACGCCTGCACGTGTGCCAGCAGCTGATGACCGAAGGAGATCGGCTGGGCGTGCTGCAGGTGGGTCATCCCGGGGGCCGGGGTATCGACGTGCTGCTCGGCAAGCACGACCAGCGCATGGGACAACTCGGTCAGCCGCGCGGCCACCTCGCGGGCCGAGTCCCGCAGGTAGAGCCGCAGGTCGGTGGCGACCTGATCGTTGCGGCTCCGGCCGGCCCGCAGCTTTCCGCCCAGCGTTCCGAGCCGTTCGAGCAGACCGCGTTCGAGGGCGGTGTGGACATCCTCGTCCTCGACGGTCGGGCGGAACCGGCCCTGGGTGACCGCGTCGGAGAGCTCGTCCAGGGCGGCGAGCATCGCCGCGAGCTCGTCGACGTCGAGCAACCCGGCCCGGTGCAGGAGCCGGGCGTGCGACTTCGACGCGAGCAGGTCGTAGGGCGCCAGCCGCCAGTCGAACTGGACGCTTATCGACAGCCGGGCGAGCGCCTCCGCCGGGCCGCCGGCGAAGCGCCCGCCCCACAGCCGCATCGGCGCCCCGTCCCCGGGCGCCCCGTGCGTCGTGTCGTTCCCGCCGGACGGGTGCGTCGCGGTCACGGGTTCAGCCGCTGCTCACGCGCCGCCCAGACCTTCGTCGGCAAGCCCCAGAGCTCGATGAACCCGCGAGCGTCGCGCTGGTCGAACTGGTCGCCGGCGTCGTAGGTGGCCAGTGCGTGGTCGTACAGACTGGCCGGGCTGCGCCGGCCGACGACCTGGGCGACGCCACCCACCAGCCGGATCCGCACCTCCCCGGACACTCCGGCGCTGGCGGAGTCGACGAAGGCGTCCAACGCGCTCTTCAGCGGCGAGTACCACAGACCGTCGTAGACGATCTCACCCCACCGCTGGTCGATGCCCCGTTTGAACCGGGCGACATCCCGCTCGAGCGTGAGGTCCTCGAGGTCCCGGTGGGCCGTCAGCAGCGTGATCGCCGCCGGGCACTCGTAGATCTCCCGGCTCTTGATGCCGACGAGCCGGTCCTCGATCAGGTCGATCCGGCCCACGCCGTGGGCGCCCGCCCGGACGTTGAGCTCGGCGACGAGATCGGCGAGCGGGAGGGAGCGCCCATCCAGCCCCACCGGGACACCGTCAGTGAACGAGATGGTCACCTCGTCGGGGGTCCGCGCGACGGTGGGGTCCGCGGAGTAGACGAAGACGTCCTCCGGCGGCTGGGCCCACGGGTCCTCGAGGACGCCGCACTCGGCGGTGCGGCCCCACAGGTTCTGGTCGATGGAATACGGCGATTTCTTCGACACGTCGATCGGCAGGCCGCGTTCCTCCGCGAAGGCGATCGCCTTGTCCCGGGTCATCCCCGAATCGCGCACCGGGGCGAGCACGCTCAGCCCGGGGGCGAGCGCCGCCACCCCGACCTCGAAGCGCACCTGGTCGTTGCCCTTGCCGGTGCAGCCGTGCGCGATGGCGTCCGCCCCGTGCTCGCGGGCCGCGGCGACCAGATGCCTGACGATGACAGGTCGCGACAGCGACGAGATCAACGGATACCGGTCCATGTAGAGCGCATTGCTCTTGATCGCCGGAGCGACGAAGGACTCGGCGAACTCCTCGCGGGCGTCGACGACGATCGACTCGACGGCGCCACAGGTGAGGGCGCGCTGCCGGATGGCCTCGAGGTCCTCGCCGCCCTGGCCGACGTCGACCGCCAGCGCGACGACGTCGGCGCCGGTCTCGGCGCCGATCCAACCGATGGCCATGGACGTGTCGAGGCCGCCCGAGTAGGCAAGCACGACGCGTTCGGTCACAGTGCTTATCTCCTTATGTTGATTTATATCGAATAATGTTGAATTATTGGAAATCATGCCAAACTGGTTAAAAAAGCTGATAAGGGGAC
>NZ_CDWRCM010000047.1:4409-8967 GCF_977927585.1 Frankia sp. CcWB2
ATTTCATTTCGACTCCATTGTGTTTATTGAGGGTGCTGGGAAGGCCGGTTCACGGCGTCGCCGGTGCACCGCTACGCATCCTGGTCCGGCACGGCGGACGGTCCCGTCGACGCTCCACGCGCCCGGCCGTCGGCGAGCCACAGGAGATGGGCGGCGAGTGCCGGCCCCCTCGGGCCGGCATGCCCTCCCTGACCAGCTGGCTCTCCCGAACCGACGGGATCTCCCGGGCCGACAGAACTCTCCGGACGGACCGGGGCCTCGGCGGCGGGAGCCGACCGGCAGACAACGAGCACCGTGTCGTCCCCCGCGATCGTGCCCATGACCCCCGGGAGCGCCTCCCGGTCGAGCACCGAGGCGAACAGCTGCGCGGCGCCCGACGGCGTGCGCAGCACGACCAGGTCGCCGTTGGCCTCCGCGGAGACCAGCAGTTCCTCGCAGAGCCGGGCGAGCGACAGCCGGACGATCTCCGCCGGCGCGAGGTTCGCCTCGACCGCGTAGACCAGGCCGCCGTCCGGACCGCGCACCTTGGTCGCCCCGATGTCCTCCAGATCACGGGACAGGGTTGCCTGGGTAACCTGGACGCCCTCGGCAGCCAGCAGACGCGCGAGCTCGGTCTGTGAACGCACACCGCGCTGACCGATCAACGCCGCCAGCCGAGTCTGACGGGCGTGCTTGGTCAACGGCGCGGCACGCCGGGCCCCTGCGCCTGCTTCCGAGGTCATCGCCCGGTGCCCCCCACCGGCGATGCGCCCCCCACCCCGGACGCGCTCCCGGCGGCGCCGGTCGGACCGACGCCCTCGGACAGCAGGCTCGACAGCAGGGCCTTCTGGGCGTGCAGCCGGTTCTCGGCCTGGTCGAACACGACCGAACGGGGTCCATCGATCACCGACGCGGTGATCTCGAGCTCCCGATGTGCGGGCAGGCAGTGCATGACGATCACGTCGGGCGAAGCGGCCTCGACGGCCTTCTCGTCGAGCCGGTACGGCTGGAACACCAACGCGCGGCTGTCCGACTCACCCTCCTGACCCATCGACGCCCACACGTCGGTGTAAAGCACGTCCGCCCCGGCGGCGGCCTCCAGCGCGTCGTGCATCACCAGCGCCTCCCCCCCGGTCACCATGCCGATCTCATTGGCGTGCCGCAGCACCTGCTCGAACGGCTCATAGCCGGGCGGCGAGGCCACGTGCACCCGCATGCCTGCCAACGCGCCGGCGAGCAGCAGCGAGTGCGCGACGTTGTTGCCGTCGCCCAGGTAGGTCAGGGTCAGCCCGGCCAGGCGGCCCCGCCGCTCCCGGATCGTCTGCAGGTCGGCCAAGGCCTGGCAGGGATGGGCGTGGTCGGACAGCGCATTGATCACCGGAACGGTGGCCGCCGCCGCCAGCCGCTCCAACCGCTCCTGCGCGAAGGTACGCACGACGATCGCGTCGACGTACCGGCTCAGCACCGCGGCGGTGTCCTCGATGGTCTCGCCCCGGCCGAGCTGCGTGCTCACCGCGTCGATCACCACCGGGTGGCCGCCGAGCTCGGCGACGCCCACGTCGAACGACAGTCGGGTGCGCGTCGACGGCTTCTCGAACAGCAGCGCCACCGAGCGCCCGGCGAGCGGACGCTCCGTCAGCCGGGTAACGCGGCGGCGTGCCTTGAGCCCGTCGGCGAGGTCGAGCAGGGCGGTCTGCTCCGCGGGGGTCAGGTCGGTGTCGAGAAGGAAGTGTCGGACCGTCATGCGCTGACCCTAGAGCCCGGGGCTGACGCGGACTGCGCCGACCGAACCCGGGCGGCGAGCGCGTCGCCGACGATACCGGGCAGGGCCGCGACGAAGGCGTCCGCCTCGGCGGCGGTGAGGATCAGCGGCGGGGCGAGCCGGATGGCGTCGGGGGCGACGGCGTTCACCAGGTAACCGGCTTCGCGGGCGGCCTTCTCCACCGCCGGCGCGAATGGGCCGTCGAGCTCGATCGCCCGCCACAGCCCCCGTCCCCGGACCCCGGCCACGCCGGGCACGCCCGCCGCCTGGATCGCCGCGGCCAGCCGCTCCCCGAGCCGCGACGCGTGTTCAAGCAGGCCCTCGGCGGCGATCGTGTCGAGCACCGCGAGCGCCGCCGCGCAGACGATCGGGCCGCCACCGAAGGTGCTGCCGTGATCCCCCGGGCGCAACAGCGTCCCCGCCGCGCCGATGCCGACGCAGGCGCCGACGGGCAGGCCACCGCCGAGTCCCTTGGCCAGGGTGATCACGTCGGGCAGCACGCCCTCGGCCTGGTGGGCGAACCACAAGCCGGTCCGGCCGATGCCGCTCTGCACCTCGTCCAGGACCAGCAGCGCGCCAGCGGAGTCGCAGACAGCCCGCGCGGCGGCGAGGTAGCCGGCCGGCGGCGGCACGACACCGCCTTCGCCGAGGGTTGGTTCCAGGAACACCGCCGCGGTCGCCTCGCTGACGGCGGCGCGCAGGGCCGCGCCGTCTCCATACGGCACGAACCGGACGCCGGGCAGCAGCGGCTCGAACGGTGCCCGCTTGGCCGGCTGACCGGTGATGGACAGCGCGCCCAGGGTCCGGCCGTGGAACGAGCCCTCGGTGGCGAGGATCTCCGAACGGCCGGCCCGGCGGGCGATCTTGATTGCTGCCTCGTTGGCCTCCGCCCCCGAGTTGCAGAAGAAGACTTTCGCCCCCTCGGGCGGAAGCCCGGGGCTCGGCGCGCCGACCCGCAGCAGCTCGACGAGCCGTTCGGCCAGCAGCACCTGAGGCTCATTGGCGTAGAGGTTCGACACGTGGCCGAGAGCGCCGAGCTGGCCGACGACGGCGTCCCGGACCGCCGGGTGGCAGTGACCGAGCACGCTGACGGCTATCCCGCCGACCAGGTCGAGATATTCGCGGCCGTCATGGTCCCACACCCGGCTGCCGGCCCCCCGAGCCAGGGAGATCGCGGGTCGGCCGTAGGTCGCCATCACGACGGCGTCCCGGCGGGCGATCAGATCGGCGTTCACGGCGATCTCAGCGTTCACGGCGTTCCTCCGGTCGGTTCGCCGGCCGGAACGATCCCGGCCGGGCGCGCGGCGGGCGCAGGGAGCGTACCTGGCTCAGGCGAGGTGCCTGGCTCGGCCATGATCAAAGTGCCGATGCCGTCGTCGGTGAAGATCTCCAGGAGCACCGCGTGCGGTACCCGTCCGTCGAGCACGTGCGCCTGTGGAACACCGCCACGCACCGCCCGCCGGCAGGCCTCCATCTTGGGGATCATGCCGGCGGTGAGCGAGGGGAGGAGCCGTTCGAGCTCGGTGATGCTCAGCTCACTGATCACCTCGTCGCTCGCCGGCCAGTCCGCGTAGAGGCCCTCGACGTCGGTCAGGACGACAAGCTTCGTGGCCCCGAGCGCGACGGCGAGTTCGGCGGCGGCGATGTCGGCGTTGACGTTGTAGACCCCGCCGTCGACGCCGCGGGCAACCGACGCGACCACCGGCACCTTCCCGGAGCCGAGCAGGGCGTTGATCGTCTCCGGTCGGACCTCGACGATGTCGCCGACCAGGCCGACGTCGGCCTCCCGGCCGTCGACGATCGCCGGGCGGCGCCGCGCGGTGAAGAGGTTGGCGTCCTCACCGGACAGCCCGACGGCGAACGGGCCATGGTCGTTGACGAGCCCCACGACGTCCCGATTGACCTGGCCGAGCAGGACCATCCGCACGACGTCCATGGTCTCCGGGGTGGTGACCCGCAGGCCGCCGACGAACGTCGAGGGGACACCGAGGCGTTCCAGATGCGCGGTGATCTGCGGACCGCCGCCGTGCACGACGACCACCCGCAGCCCCGAGTGGCGCAGGAACACGACGTCAGCGGCGAAGGCCTCGCGCAGCGCCGGCTCCGTCATCGCGTTGCCGCCGTATTTGACGACGATGGTCGCGCCCTGGAACCGCGACAGCCACGGGAGCGCCTCGATGAGGACCTGGGTCTTCGCGAGCGCCGCGTGGCCCCGGGCGGTGGCGGCCGGGCCCCGCCCGGTGCCCCCGCCCGGGGCGGCGTCGCCGGTGCCATCGGCGCCTGCGGTGCCGATGGTGCCGCCGTGCCCACCGTTCGAAGGCGGCAGTGTCCGGGTCGGGACGTTCATGTCGAGTACGCCGAGTTCTCGTAGACGTACCCGTCGGTCAGGTCGTTCGTCCAGACGGTGACCTCGGCGTCGCCGGCGTGCAGATCGACGCCGATGCGCACCTCACGGCCGGACAGGTCGACGAGGTCACGGTCCTCGCCGGGGGCCCCGGCCCGGCAGACCTGCACCTCGTTGATGGACACGTCCAGCGCATCGGGCTCGAAGACGGCCTTCGTGGTGCCGATCGCGGCGAGCACCCGTCCCCAGTTCGGGTCCTTGCCGTACAGAGCGCACTTGAGCAGGTTGTTGCGGGCGACGGCCCGGCCGACCTCCAGCCCGTCGTCCTCGGTCGCGGCTCCGGTCACGGTGATGGCGATGGTCTTCGTCGAACCCTCGGCATCGCCGAGCATCTGCTGGGCAAGATCAACGCACACCTCGGTGACCAGCCCCGCCAGCTCCGCCTCGGGCAGGCTGACCCCGGCGGCACCCGA
>NZ_CDWRCM010000047.1:9447-12388 GCF_977927585.1 Frankia sp. CcWB2
GGCCAGCAGCAGCACGGTGTCGTTGGTGGACAGGCAGCCGTCAGAATCGACCCGCTCGAAGCTGACCCGCGAGGACGCCCGGATCACCCGATCGAGGGTGGCGGCGTCCGCGACGGCGTCGGTGGTGACCACCACGAGCATCGTCGCGAGCGACGGCGCCAGCATCGCCGCGCCTTTGCCCATCCCGCCGATGGTGACACCCGGGGTCGTCGACGAGGTGCGGACCGCGGCCTTCGCGACGGTGTCGGTGGTGCGGATCGCCTCCGCCGCCGCGGCGCCGGCGGCGGCGGTATCGGTGAGGTCCGCCACCGCCTTGGTGGCGCCGGCGAGCAGGTTGTCCATGGGCAGGCGGACGCCGATGAGACCGGTCGAGCAGACCGCGACGTCGCCGGCACCGATACCGAGCGCCCCGGCGACGTGCTCAGCCGTGGCGTGGGTGTCGGCGAATCCGGCCGGACCGGTGCAGGCGTTCGCCCCGCCGGAGTTGAGGATGACGGCGCGCAGCCGGCCGTCGGCGAGGGCTTGGCGACTCCAGAGCACCGGAGCCGCCTGGACCCGGTTGGCGGTGAAGATCCCGGCGGCGGCGTCGGACGGCCCGTCGTTGACGACGAGCGCCACGTCCGGACGGCCGGACGGCTTCAACCCGGCCGTCACTCCGGCGGCGCGGAAGCCCCGTGGGGCGGTGACGCTCAACTCAACCCTCTCCTGTCCCCTGTCCGCGTTGCTGGTCGATGTTGCTGGTCGATGGTCCCGCGTCCTTGCCGGCCTGCCGGCCTGCCGAGCCGGAAACGGTCAGGGGGCGATGCCCTGAGCGGTCAGCCCGGCGGTCTCGGGCAGGCCGAGCATCAGGTTGGCGCACTGCAGCGCCTGGCCAGCCGCGCCCTTGCCGAGGTTGTCGATCGCGGTGACGACGATCGCCCGGCCGGTCTCCGGGTCGAAGGTCCCCTGCACATGAACGGCGTTCCCGCCGAGCGTCGCCGCGGTGTGCGGCCAGCGCCCCGGCGGCAGCACCCGGACGAACGGCTCCCCCGCGTAGGCGGACCGCAGCGCCTCGTACACGGCGTCCGCGTCGGTGCCCGGGATGGCCCGGCCGGTACTGGTCGCGAGGATGCCGCGGGGAAGCGGGGCGAGCACCGGGGTGAAGGACACCGTCACGGTCGTACCGGCGGCCCGGGAGAGGGTCTGCGTGATCTCGGGCCGGTGCTGGTGGGTGCCCACCTTGTAGGCGGTCAGGTCACCCATCACCTCGCTGCCGAGCAGGTTCACCGTGGCCGAGCGCCCCGCGCCGGACGTGCCGCTCGCCGCGACGACGACCAGGTCGGCGGGCTCCACGAGACCGCCGGCCAGCAGCGGCACGAGCCCGAGAGAGGTCGCCGTGGGATAGCAGCCCGGGACCGCCACCCGCCGCCTCGCGGCGATCTCCGCCCGCGCCCAGGGGAGTTCGGGCAGGCCGTAAGCCCAGGTCCCGGCGTGCTCCCCCCCGTAGGCGCGCCGCCACGCCTCCGGGTCGACGAGCCGATGATCGGCACCCAGATCGGCGACCCGTACGGTGTCGGGCAGGGTGGCGGCCACCGCGGCCGACTGACCGTGCGGCAGTGCCAGGAAAACGATGTCCGCGTCAGTCCCGGCCAGCGCGGCCGCGTCCGTGAACACCCGGCCCTCCAGGTCGGGCAGGTGAGGATGCACGTCCGTCACCGGCCGGCCGGCGGACGCGTTCGCGGCCAGCGCACCAATCTTGATCTCGGGATGGGCGAGGAGCAGGCGCAGCAGCTCTCCGCCGCCGTACCCGCTCGCCCCCGCAACTGCTGCCGTCACACCCATGATTGCAATTTTATACACGCCAACTCATTGTCATGCAATGGGGCTGGCGTAACCCGCCTCGGCCTCAGGCGCGCAGGGACGCGCCGGTGAGCTCCGCCGCCCGGGCGACCGCCGCGTCCCGCACCGCGTTCGCCTCGGCGGCCGTCAGCGTCCGGTCCCCGGCGCGCAGCCGCAGGCCGAAGGCCAGCGAGCGCTGACCGACCCCGACCTGGGCGCCCTCGAAGACGTCGAAGAGGGTCAGGGACTCCAGCAGGTCACCGGCTCCGGCCCGCAGTGCCGCCGTCACGTCGGCGACCGGCACCTCGATCGGCACGACGAGCGCCACATCCCGGTCGGCGGGCGGATAGGTGGAGATCGTCGGCGCGATCATCGGCGGCGCCGCCGACGCGACCTCGATCAGGGCGTCGAGGTCCAGTTCCATCGCGCCGGCCCGGGGCGGGAGCCCGGCGGCGCCGAGCACCCGGGGATGCAGCTCACCCGCGTGGCCCACGACCCGACCGTCGATCGAGAGCTCCGCGAGGCGGCCCGGGTGCCAGGGCATGACATTGCCGGCCCTGACCGTCAGGGTGACGCCCACCGCCTCGGCGACCACGTGCGCGGCGTCCACCGCGTCCGCCCAGTCCGCGTCCCGGGCCGGCGTGGACCAGCCACCTGGCTCACGGCGCCCGGTGAGGAGCACGGCGACGTGGCGGGGCTGGCCGGGCAGGGTCGAGTCCAGAGCGACGATCTCCGCGGCGGAGGGCCGACGATCCACCGGCGGGGTGACGACGCCCGTCGGGATCCGTTCGCGTTCACGGAACACCAGGCCGCTCTCGAACAGGGCGAGATCGCGCTGCCCCCGGCCGATGTTGCGCACGGCCGCCGCGATCAGTCCGGGTAGCAGGGTCGTCCGCAGGTAGCCGGCATCCTCGGCGATCGGGTTCGCGATCCGGACCGCCGCGCGCCGCGGGTCGACCGCAGCCAGGCTGAGCGCGTCGGCGGCGTCCTCGGGCACGAACGGCAGGGTAAGCACCTCGGCGAACCCCGCGTAGGCCAGTGCCCGGCCCACTGCGCGGTGCATCCGCTGCGCGGCGGTGAGCCCGCGCCCCGCGGGCAGCGACGGCAGGGTCACCGGGATGGT
>NZ_CDWRCM010000047.1:12638-13305 GCF_977927585.1 Frankia sp. CcWB2
CGTACCCCTCCAGCCGCATGATCTCCTCGACGAGATCGGCAGGCCGGGTCAGGTCAGGACGCCAGGACGGCGGCGTCACGATCAGGACACCGGGCAGGCCCCCGGTCGCCGGCCCGTCGGCCACTGCGCAGCCGACGTCGCCGAGCCGGCGCCGCACCACCTCGGCGGGGTAGGGCCGGCCGGCGAGACGTTCCGGTTCCGTCAGCGGCAGGGTCACCGGCGCCAGGCCGGGGCGGTGGTCCAGGTCGGTCACGCCGGGCTCGGGACGGGCGGCGGCGAGCTCGACGAGCAGGTCGACGGCCAGCGCCGCGGCGACCGGCGCGAGCGCCGGGTCGACGCCGCGTTCGAAACGCCGCGACGCCTCCGAGGACAGCCGGTGCCGGCGGGCGGTGCGGGCCACCGTGATCGGGTCGAAGTGCGCCGCCTCGAGGACGATGTCGGTGGTCGTCGCGGACACCTCCGTGCTGGCCCCGCCCATCACCCCGGCGAGCGCGATCGGACCGGTGTCGTCGGCGATGACCAGATCCTCGGGGTCGAGAGTGCGGTCGACCCCGTCGAGGGTGCGCAGCGTCTCTCCGGCGACGGCCCGGCGCACGATGATCGCGCCGGTCAGCTTCGCCCGGTCGAAGGCGTGCAACGGCTGGCCGAGGCCCAGCAGCACGGCGTT
>NZ_CDWRCM010000047.1:13587-15504 GCF_977927585.1 Frankia sp. CcWB2
GGTGACGTCGACCGGCACCGAGATCGACCGCATCCCGGACAGCGACAGCCGCCGCTGCCACCCCGGCGGGGTGGTGGCCCGCGAGTCGACCCCGGCCACCACCCGGGCGACGTAGCGGTCACACGCCGCGGTGTCCTCGACGACGACCGGATAGGCCTCCCCGGCGGGCCCCGGGCCGGCGGCCAGGTCCGCCGACGCGCCCGGGTCCGTGAACGGCAGCGCGAAGGCGATCGCCGCCTCCCGGGCGATCCCCCGCACCGACAGGCCGTAGCCCCGGTCCGGGGTGACCGCGATGTCGAGCACCTCGTCGGCGAGATCGAGCAGCTCGGCGACGTCGGCGCCGATCGGCGCCCGCGGCGCGAGCACCAGGATGCCGCCGGACTCCTCGCCAAGGCCCAGTTCCCGGGCCGAGCAGATCATCCCCTCGCTGACATGGCCGTAGGTCCTCCGCGCGGTGATCTCGAACCCGCCGGGCAGCACGGCGCCGGGCAGCGCGACCGCCACCCGGTCACCGACGACGAAGTTGTGCGCCCCGCAGATGACGCCGCGCACGCCCTCGCCCTCGGATCCGGCATCCCCGGATCCGGCATCCCCGGATCCGGCGCTCTCGGCGACCCGGACCTGGCACCAGCGGACGGCCTTCTTCTTCGTCTCGACGATCTCGAAGTCGACGATCTCCCCGACGACCACGCCGGAGAACTCGCCCCCGGCGCTGCGCAGTCCCTCGACCTCGAAACCGGCCCGGATCAACGCGTCGGCGACGGCCCGCGTGGGCGGCAGCCCCGCCACATACTCCCGCAGCCAGGACATCACGATCAGCATGGGTCAGTCCTCGATTCCGAACGGCAGGCTGAACCGGACGTCACCGTCGACGAAATCGCGGATCTCCCGGATGCCATGGCGGACCATCGCGGCCCGTTCCAGCCCCATCCCGAACGCGAAACCGCTGTACCGGGTCGGATCGACCCCCGCGGCCCGCAGGACGTGCGGGTCGACCATGCCGCAGCCGCCGGCCTCGATCCAGCCCTCGTCCGAGCAGACCCGACAGGGCTGGCGGGCCGCCTCCCCGCGGCAGGCGAAGCACTGCACGTCCAGTTCCGCGGACGGCTCGGTGAACGGGAAGAACGACGGGCGCAGCCGCGTCGACAGGCCCGCCCCGAACAACGCCTGGGCGAAGACCTCCAGGGTGCCACGCAGGTCCGCCATGGTGATGCCCCTGTCCACGGCCAGACCTTCGAGCTGGCCGAAGACCGGCGAGTGCGTCGCATCGATGGTGTCGTTGCGGTATGTCCGCCCCAGGCACACGACGTACACGGGCAGCGGGCGGTTCAGCAGGGAGCGGATCTGCACCGGGGAGGTGTGGGTACGCAGCACCCGGCCCGCACCGGTCGGCGCGACGTAGAGCGTGTCGTGCTCGCTGCGGGCCGGGTGATCGGGCGCCATGTTCAGGGCCTCGAAGTTGAACCAGTCGTGTTCGACCTCGGGTCCCTCGGCGGCCTCGTAGCCCATCGCCACGAACACGTCGGCAAGCCGGTCGGACAGGGCGGTCAGCGGGTGGCGGGCACCACGGCGGCGACGGTCGACGGGCAGGGTCACGTCGACCCGTTCCTCGTGCAGCACCCGGGCGTCGCGCTCGGCGGTGAGTTCGGCCAGCCGGGCGTCGTAGGCGGCCTGTACCGCCGTGCGGGCGGCGTTGTGCCGGCGACCGGCGTCGGCACGCTCCGCACGGGGCAGGGCACCGAGCTCCCGGCGGGCCAGCACCAGCGGTGCGGAGGCGCCCTGGATGTGGGCGGTACGGACGGCTGCCAGCGCGTCGAGGTCGGCGGCGGCGCGGATCGACTCCCGCGCCGCGTCAACGGCCGCGTCGAGCTGATCAGGGTCGAGGGCGTGGACCCGGGACGGGTCGACAGTCTCTCC
>NZ_CDWRCM010000047.1:15778-24298 GCF_977927585.1 Frankia sp. CcWB2
AGGGGCGGGCACGGTGCTCATCCTCGTCATCGGGTGAAAAGCAGGGCCATCCCGGCGGGAAGCCGGGGTCGTCCGGCCTGCGGCGGAGTTCGTCCGGGCATGGGGTGTCCGGTCCTGGGGCGGCGGCGCGCGCCTGGCCGCCCGGGGCGCCCACCGGTCGGTTCGCGGTGCTCGGCGTCAGCCGAACACCGGGCCACCGGCGGGCACGAAAAATCGGAACTCGGCGCCGCCACCCGTGGCCCGGCCGACCGAGATGGTGCCGCCGTGCGCCTCGATCAGTGCCTTGGCGATGTAGAGCCCGAGGCCGGTGCCGTTCCCGCGGCCGGCGCCCCGCCAGAACTTCGTGAACACGCGCGCGGCGTTCGATTCGGACACGCCTTCCCCCTCGTCGGCCACGCTCACCTCCGTGCCGCTGTCCCTGCCACGCAGCAGTACCGTCACAGTACCCGCACCATGCCGCAGGGCGTTGTCGACGAGGTTGTGCAGTACCTGTTCAATCTTGTCCGGATCGACCCACATCTCGGGCAGTTCGCCCTCCTCGCAGATGAAGAACCGGTCGGCGCCCGCCGCACCCGAGGCCACCTTGCCGTCCACCACCGAACGCACTCGGGCGGGCAGGTCGACGATCTGCTTGCGGACCTGAATGCGTCCGGAGTCGATCCGGGAGACGTCCAGCACCTCGGTGAGCAGGCGCGTGACCCGGTCGGCGTCGGTGTTGACCGTGTTCAGCATGAGCTTCTTCTGCTCGTCGGTGAACCGGTCCCACTTGGCGAGCAGCGTCGCGGTGAATCCCTTCACGCTGGTCAGCGGCGAGCGCAGCTCGTGCGCCACGGTCGCGACCAGATCCGCCCGGTTGCGTTCCAGCCGCTCGCGGCTGAGGGTGTCGCGCAGGGACAGCGACACCCGCACCAGCCGACCGGCGACCCGGTTAAACCGCACCGTGACGTGGAAGTCACAGTCGTGGACCGGACCCGCATAGGTCAGGCGCCGCTCCGGCTGCCCGGTGACCCGCGGCAGGTTCCGGCTGGCTGCCGAGCACTCCCACCAGTCGTTGCCCCGCTCGTCCAGCAACGGGAGGACCTCGGTCAGATGCCGGCCGATCGCAGACGGTCCGTCCACCCCGGTGAGCTTCGCCGCCGCCCGGTTGAACACCTCGACGACGCCGACGGCGTCGGTCACGATCACCGAGTCCGGTAGCAGGTCGAAGGCGGCGGCAGGCAGTGGGCCGTCCAGCGCGGCCGACACGGCCGAATCGGTGGAATCGGGCGCGCAGCCGGGGCCGGGTGGCGGTACCTGCCCGGATGGCGACGCGACAGTGTTCATCACCGTCGACCACCTCCTCCGGTGCCGTTAGTACCGGACCTGCCCGTTCTCTGCGCCCGCGCCGACGCGTAAAGGCACAGGGCGGACGCAACCGCAAGATTCAGGGACTCGGCCTGACCGTACACCGGTACCCGCAGAACCGCGTCCGCGGCGGTCAGAGTAGCCGAAGCCAGCCCATGTGCCTCGTTACCGAACAGCCACGCCGTCGGCCCGTCGAGCTCACCGGCGGCGACGGCGGTGTCGATGTCGCGATCCGCGGCTCCGGACGTCGCCACGATGCGGCAGCCCCGGGCCCGTAGCCGGTCCAGCACCACGGCCAAGGCTGGTTCCACGATCACCGGGAGGTGAAAGTGGCTGCCGGCCGAGGAGCGCACGCACTTGCCCCCGAAGGGGTCGACACCGCTCCCGGTAAAGACGACGGCGTCCGCTCCGGCCGCGTCCGCGCTGCGGATCACCGTGCCGGCGTTGCCCGGATCGCCCGCGCCGATGCACACCGCGACCAGCCGGGGGGCGTGCAGGTCGGCGAGCCGGTGAGCGGGCAGGGCCGCGACCGCGACGAGGCCCTGGGGGGTCACCGTCTCCGACAGCGACGCCACGGCCTCGTCCGTGACGACCCGGACCGGCACCCGGACCGCCCTCAGCAGCTCCTCGTGCCGGGGAGTCGCGGAGACTCCGACGAACACCTCGAGCAGCTCGCCGACGGCCGACGCCGCGCCCACCGCCTGCGCCCCCTCGACCAGGAACCTGCCCTGCTCGCGCCGGGCCGCGGGCCGCTTGAGGCGACGCGCGGCGCCGACCCGCCCGGAGCGCGCTCCGGCGATCACTCCGGGCCCCGGGGAAGGGGCCCTCGGGGAAGGAGCCGTCGACGGCGGGGCGTCGGTCGTGGGGGACACGCGGGAGGCGGGCACGGGCCGACGTCGCGACGGGCTCAGGCGGCGGTGGGCTCCGGCGCCGCCGCCAGCGCGGCCCGTGCCACCTCGACCAGGGCGGTGAACGCGACCGCGTCGTTGACCGCGAGGTCGGCCAGAATCTTGCGGTCGACTTCGACACCGGACAGCTTCAGACCCTGCACGAAGCGGTTGTAGGTCAGGCCGTTCGCCCGCGCCGCCGCGTTGATCCGAGTGATCCACAGCTGCCGGAAGTCGCCCTTGCGCGCGCGGCGGTCCCGGTAGGAGTAGGTCATCGAGTGGAGCATCTGCTCCTTGGCCTTGCGGTAGAGCCGCGATCGCTGGCCCCGGTAGCCGCTGGCCTGCTCGAGGACCGTACGGCGCTTCTTCTGGGCGTTGACCGCCCGCTTCACGCGTGCCATGAGGGCACCTGTCTCCTTCGTTCGGGTGCGTCCGGCGGCCCGGGCCGGAGTCGGCCGCCAACGGCGGGCCGACCGCGACCGGCGGGCCCGCCGCAGTCGGGGCCGGAGTCGTCAGCGGGCCGCGGTCAGCGGGCGAGCAGACGCTTGACGCGTCGGTTGTCCGCCTTCGTCAACGGCACCACGCCATCCAGTCTGCGGGTGAGGCGGCTGGTCTTGTGCTCCAGGTAGTGGCGGCGGTTGGCCCGCTGGCGCAGCACCTTGCCGGACCCGGTGACCCGGAACCGCTTGCTCGCACCGCTGTGGGACTTCTGTTTGGGCATGTTGACATCCTGACGGGTTACGTGGGTGGTCGAACAACCGGCGTGGCGAGATCCGGAACCGGTGGCGGCGCCACCGCGCGGACTGCCCGCCGTCGAGTCAGGCGTGGCCGGCCGGTTCCGGCACCCGCTGCGGCTTCGAACCCTTGTGCGGGGCCATGACCATGGTCATGTTCCGGCCGTCCTGCTTGGGCTGAGCCTCGACATAACCAAGATCGGCCACGTCGGCGGACAGCCGTTGGAGCAGGCGGATGCCGAGCTCGGGCCGGGACTGCTCCCGACCGCGGAACATAATCGTAATCTTGACCTTGTCGCCGGCCCGCAGGAAACGCACGACGTGACCCTTCTTGGTCTCGTAGTCGTGCGGATCGATCTTCGGCCGCAGCTTCATTTCCTTGATGACGGTCTGGACCTGGTTCTTCCGAGCCTCCCGACGCTTCTGGTCGGACTCGTACTTGAACTTTCCGTAGTCCATCAGCTTGCAGACCGGGGGACGAGCGGTCGGCGCGACCTCGACGAGGTCGAGATCGGCCTCCTGCGCCATGCGCATGGCCTCACCGATCGAGACGATGCCGATCTGCTCACCCTCCGCGCCGACGAGGCGAACCTCGGGGACGCGAATCCGGTCGTTGATACGGGACTCTGTGCTGATGTGTTTCCTCCGTTGCTCGACGCGCGGGCCTGACCTCACCGCAGCGGAGCACCGAGCCTGGTACACCAGGCTCCCGGCCGACAACCGCGAGAACGGCTCGGCCGACCGGCGACCCGGCCACCGCGGCCACCAGCCGGAACTCCGGCCTGAGGACCTGCTGACGTCCCGGGGTGGCGACATCAGTGCTGACATCGGGTGGAGGGCGAACCCCCGCTTGGTCCTGCCGATCAGGCTCCGCACCGTGCCCTGGCTGCCTGGGAACGGCAACGCCAGCGGACGGAACAAAACCAGCCGGCAGGCGGTCTGAACCCCAGCGTAGCACCAGACCGGGCGACACGACGATCACATCATCGTCCGGGCGCTCCGAAAGGGCCGGCGGCACTCACCTCGCGAACCGCACCGGCCATCGGCGCGTCGGGCGCAGGCCCCGCCCCAGATGGCGGCGCACCGCCGCGGCCTCCCGCGCGCTCACGAGCAGCACGGCCGGGCCCGAGGCCCGCGCCTGCTCCTGCTCCTGCGCCGGGTCCGGATCAGCGGCGAGCAGCCGGGATAACCGCCGGGCGAGCAACTCCCCGGACCGCGCGTCCGCATCTCCGTCCCGGCGTACCGCGACGGCAAGCACCGGGCGTGGTGCGCCGGCACCCGGGAGGAGCAGTTCCGCCGGCCACACCTCGACCCGCTCGGTCACGGTCCGCAACGCCTCTTGGACCCGCTGCCGGGACAACGGTCCATCCGGATCGGATGGACGGCGCAGGGCGGTCACCCTCAGCTCGTCGAGGTCCGCGGCTTCGGTCGCACGTGGCGTGTCGAGAGTCCCGGGCGGCGAGTCGGAGTCGGATCCGCCGGGCACCGTCGCGGGACCGCCCGGCCCGACGTCCAGACTGGCCGAGCGCGGACCGGCCACGTCGATCACCACCGCTCCGAGCCCCAGCCGGACCGCCTCCGTACAGGCGTCCACCGCGGCGACCGGAACCGGCCGGGCCGAGGCGCGCCAGGCGGTGAGCGCGCTGACGCTGGAGAAGATCGGTAGCGCGGTCGCGCCGGACGGGGTGCGCAGGGTCGTCAGCGCCATCTCGCTGGTCTTGTCCGCACCGGTGACGGCGTCGGCGGCGGTGAGCCGAGCCTCGACTCCGACGAAGACCCGGGCCTGGCGCAGCGCGGCGGTCAGGACGGCGGGGTTGACCGGGCTGGCGGCGAGCGCTCGGGTGAGCGACTCATCGGCGCGGCCGTCATCGCCCTGACCGGACGGAGTCAGCAGATCGTGTGCCATTCTCGCCAGCCTAGGGCCCAGGCGACGCGGCGGGCCGGTACCGGATCGGGTCCGTGGCATTCACCATGGCTCGGACGGACCCGGGCCCGGGTTGGGGGCACCGACCGGGGGCGGCGATGGCGGACCGGGCCAGCACGGTGGCCGGTTGCGACCCGGGAAGCGGGGCGGTGGCGACCGCCCCGGCGAGGCGCTGGAAGGCGAACCTGGTCCGGCGACGCAGGCGGTACCAGCTGATCGGACGGCTGTCGGCGAGCGCCGCGTCGAACGGCACCGGCACCGTCATGTAGGCCCGGTCCTCAAGATGCTCGAGACGCAGCCGTGCCCCGCGGCTCAACCGGGAGGGATACGTCTCGACGACGGCCACGATGACGGTGGCAGCGAGATCTGGCCGACCAGCCGCGGCCAACGCGGTCAACGCGTCGTCCGCACCGGCGATCTCCGTCTCGCCGGCCCGGATCGTCAGCACGACGAGGTCCGCCCGCGCCAGCAGGGTGGCCGGCACCGGCTGGCTCCACCCCGGTGGGGCGTCCGCGACGACGACCGGATACCAGTGTCCGAGCAGGTCGAGTGCCCAGGCCAGCTCCTCGGGAAGCAGCCCCGGCCCGGTGAGATCACGCAGTCCGGCCAGCACCTCCAGGCCACCGGAGCCGTCGGAGGCGACGAACCGGCGCACGTCCTCCAATGAGGACACCGGTGGCCGCGCCGTGGCCAACTCCCGCAACCCCACGCCCGGTGGCATGAGGCCGACCCGGTGCGCAAGCAGCCCGGACTGGTCCGGGGAGGCATCCACGGCCATCACCCGATGACCGTGGTGCTCCGCGATCGCCAGTCCCAGACCCGCGGCGACCGTCGTCCGGCCGCCTCCGCCACCGAATCCCCCGACCAGCACCCGCCGCCCACCGGCCCGCGCCCGCGCGACCGGCGAACCGCCCGCTCCCGCGACGGCCGGGACCACCGCCGGACCACGGGACGGCGTCACCGCGGCCGCCGCCCGGACGGGCAGGGAAGGGGCCGGACCGGACCGCCGTGCCGGCAGGTTCGCGGGGACCGGGACGGACCAGGCTGGCTCCGTACCGGGCGTTTCGACCGCCTGCCGGCCGACCGTGGGTCCGCCCAGGGGGTCAGCGTCGAGCCACGCCTCCGGCACCGGCCAACCCGGGTCAGCCGCCGCGGATGGGGGAAGCCGCCCGGCTACGGGCCCGGCACCGAGCGAGCCGTCTGGGGGCGGCGCGGTGGCGGCCCAGGAAACGGGGACGACCGGCGTCCCATCCGGGAGGTTCACCGGCTGCCCGGCGGTGGGGACCAGTACCGCAATGTTCTCCCAGGTCTCCCCGGGCGGCGGGACGGCCGGAAACGGTGGGGGGACGGCCGGGGGCGGCGGCGCACCGGGCGGTGGATCCGGTGGCGTCGGGTACTGGTCCGGACCGGTCGGGTACGGGTCCGGCGGCCCGGCCGCCGACGTCGCGGCGGCGGCGAGGTCGGGCGTCCACCCCGCTCCGCCGGGCATGGTGAGCGAGGCACCGGGCCACGCGGAGCTCGGGCCGGGCGACGCGGTCAATGGAAGGCCCACGGGGGGCGCGCTCCGGCCCGACGGGGGCGGTGGGGCCGGTGGCATGGGAGTGGGCGGCGGGCCTGCCGTGCTCCCGCGCCCCCCGGAGGGGCCCCCCGTCCGACCGGCACCGGGCTCCGAACGGGTCACGCCCGGACGTGACCGGATGGGACGACGGGTAACCAGAGCGTTACGGGGCGTCTGAGGCTCGGTCAGTCGTAGGCCGAGCAGCGAGATGGGGCGCGCGTCCCCGCCACCACCCGGTTCGGTCGCGCCGGGATCCCGCCGGCCGGGCCCGGCCGCGATCCGTTCCCCGACCTCCGGATTCCCTCCGACCGGGCCGGTCGACGCCGACGTCTCGTCACCGTTCCAACTCCCACCGTGACTTACCATCCGCGCCACCCCGCCCCCATGTGTACCGGCCGACGGGACCTCCTCCGATCCCACCGCGAAGTATGACGCCAGAGCGCAAGGGCACCGATACGACGTGAGACCACAGTCTCGTGTAACCGGCCGTCCCGACAAGAGCACCGGACTGATCGGGACAGACTGATCGGGACAGCCGGAATCAGAGCCACGAGCAGCGAACACACCACCGGCACACCCGATCCACTTCGAATCGCCATGTGACGGCAACACCATACCGAGAGCATGTCACGCGGACGGATCGGCCTCGCACCGTGCGTGTGAACTCCTGATGCGGAACGTTCCGGCCAGTGACGGCGTGGGAGCTCAGCCGGCGAGTTCCAGATCGCGCAGCACCGCGGCGGTGCCCAGCGCGGCCAGGGTCGCCTCCCGGCCCTTGTCCTCGCTGGACCCGGGCAGCCCGGCGCGGTCCCGGGCCTGCTCGACGGTGTCGCAGGTGAGCACGCCGAAGCCGACGGGGACGCGGGCGTCGAGGGTGACGCGGGCGAGCCCCGCGGTGACGAACTGACAGACGTAGTCGAAGTGGGGGGTGCCGCCCCGGATGACGACACCGAGGGCGACGACGGCGTCATGCCGCGCCGCCAGCGCGGCGGCGATCACGGGAAGCTCGACCGCACCGGAGACCCGCACGACGGTGGGTGCCGTCGCGAGGCCTGTATCCTTCGCGGCGCGCAGCGCGCCAGCAAGCAGCGCATCGGTGATCTCGGCGTGCCATCGGGTGGCGACCACCGCCAACCGCATGCCCGCGACGGGCGGAAGCACCTCCGCGGGAGCCCCGAGGCCGCTCACAGACCCTCCCCCTCGGCACAGTCGGCCCCGGCGGGCGTACCCGGGCCCGCGCCGCCCGCGATGGCCGTGCAGCCGGAGGTGACGGGCACCCTCGACGCCCCCGGGATCCAGCGCGAGCCGGCCGGCTCGTCCTCGCCCACGGCCCTAGGCAGATCGGACATGCCGGGTAGACCCGGAAGGCCGGGCAGACCGGGAATGACGTGTCCCATCCGGTCCCGCTTGGTGGTCAGGTAGCGCAGGTTCTCCGGCGTCTGGGTGACCGGCATCCCGATAAGTTCGACGATGCGCAGGCCGTAACCCTCCAGCCCGGCCCGCTTCGTCGGATTGTTGGACAGCAGCCGGAGGCCGCGCACGCCGAGGTCGACCAGGATCTGGGCTCCGGTGCCGTAGTCGCGGGCGTCGGCCGGCAGGCCCAGCGCGAGGTTGGCATCGACGGTGTCGTGGCCGGCGTCCTGCAGCTGGTAGGCCCGCAGCTTGTGCATCAGGCCGATGCCCCGGCCCTCGTGGCCCCGCATGTAGAGCACCACCCCGCGCCCCTCGGTCGCGATCATGCGCAGTGCCGCGTCGAGCTGGGTTCCGCAGTCGCAGCGCCGGGAGCCGAAGACGTCCCCGGTGAGGCATTCGCTGTGCACCCGGACCAGCACGTCCTCGCCGTCACCGAGCTCGCCTCGGATCAGCGCGATGTGTTCGACGCCGTCGAGGATGTTGCGGAACCCGACCGCCCGGAACGCCCCGTAACGCGTCGGAAGCGATGCCTCCGCGACCCGCACCACCTGCTTCTCGGTCCGCCGACGGTAGGCGATAAGATCGGCGATGGAGATCAGTAGCAGCCCGTGCTCTTATACACATCTGACGCTGCCGACGAATTAGACGGTGTAGATCTCG
>NZ_CDWRCM010000048.1:0-6713 GCF_977927585.1 Frankia sp. CcWB2
GTATAAGAGACAGGCTTTACCCCGACTCGGGGGTGCTCGCGCCCTTCTCCGCCGCGCGAGCCGGCCTCGACGCCCGGATCGGGCTGGCCAACGAGCGTGGCGGGGTACACGGCCGGAAAATCGTGTATGATTGGCGCGACGACCAGGGAACCGCCGAGGCGAATGCCATCGGCGTGCGGGAACTGGTCGAGGAGAGGAAGGTCTTCGGCCTCCTTGAGTTCACCCTGGCGGCGAGTGGCAGCGCGTCGTACCTCGCCGAGCAGAATATTCCGGTGGCCGGCGTGGCGGCTGAGGAAGTCTGGTCGAAGTACCGGAACATGTTCTCGTCGTTCTACATCACCGGATCCGCCATCGACACATACGGCAGGCTCGTCCAGTCACGTGGGGGAACCAGGGCCGTTCTGCTCAGGACCGCCCTGTCGGCCGGGATCGCGGACACCGGAAGCAAGATCGTGCAGAGCGTGCAGTCAGTCGGCATCCCGGTCGTCGACGAGGTGAGCTACACGGCGAACGCCGACAGCCCAGCGGCGATCGCCCAACGGATCGTCGCGGCTCGCGCCGACACCCTCCTCACCGTGGTCGACGCCCATGAACTCCCCGCCGTGCTGAACGCGATCCGCGCCGCCGGTGGGAATCCCACGGTGATCCTTGCCGCCAGCGGCTACGATGGCCGACTGCTGCGTGATGCGGGCGCCGCCGTTGCCGGCGTCACGGTCCCGGTTTTCCACCGGCCCTTCGAGGCCGGCGGCCCTCCCATCACGAGCTACATCGACGCGATGCGGCGCTACGCCCCCCAGCGGGAGGACCCGGAGCAGGAGATCACGATGATGGCCTACATCAACACCGACCTGTTCCTGCGCGGTCTGGAGGAGGCCGGGGACTGCCCCACCCGGCAGGGTTTCGTCGACGGACTGCGGTCGGTGACGAACTACGATGCCGGCGGCCTGATCCAGCCGATCGACCTCAGGAACAGTCTGGGCCGGCAGAGCACCTGCCTGGCCTTCGTCCAGGTCAACAATGCCGGTACGGCCTTCGGCGTCGTGGCGGAGAACCTGTGTGGCAAGGAAATCACGGCCGGTCGGGCCGCCTCGTGACCCGGGCCGGCCGGGCCCTGATCTGACGCGTCCCCGCCGCCGGGCGATGCGGGCGAACGCCGCGGCCCGGCCGCCGCCGCGGCGGCGGCGAGCAGGCAGCAGGCACCGGCTCCCGCCAGGGCCATCCAGGGGACCCAGCCACCCGGAGGATTCCACTGCGACGAGCCCAGGAACCAGGCCGGTCCATAGATGCCCACGGCGCTGCGGTGCCAGTCTGTCCACAGGCCGACGGTATGCACCGCGACCACCGCCATGACGGCGACGGCGGGCCCCGCCCGGCGCAGGGCCGCGGGGATGCGCGCGGCCCGCCGGGTCAGGATCTCCCCGGCCGCCAAGGGCACCAGCACCGCGATCGGCAGCAGGTACCGCCCGTAAACCGGGAAGCGCGTCTGCCGCAGGACCAGCACGTCGAGCGCCACCGCCACCGCCACCACGCCGATCAGCACCGCGCCGAGGCGGACCCGCTGCCGCCAGGTTCCCACGACGAACGCCGCGCCGAGCAGGACCAGCAGGCACGCGCCCCATGTCCAGTAGGCGAACGAGGGCATCCGCAGGCTCGCCCAGCCGAACACCCCGACCCACTGCCGTGCCCAGGCGGGCGCGTCGGACGACAGCTGCCGCAGCCCCTGTTCCGCGAGCTCACGGCTTATCCCCGGGTGCGGCTGCACGCGCTTCTCCCAGGCCGCGGTCGCGACGACCCCGGCCACGGCGAGGGCGACCCACGGAACCGAGAGCCACCCGACCAGCCGGTGCCGCCGGGTCCCTTCTGCTGGCCGGGGCTGCTCGACTGGCCAGGGCTGCTCGACGGCGGGTACCGCATCGACGGCCCGCGCCCGCGCGCGGGGGCCGCGAGACCGACGGCGATCACCGGGGTGAGCAGCACCCACAGGGGGCCGGACGGCCGGGACAACGCCACCAGCGCGGCGACGAGGCCGAGGGCGGGCCAGATCCACCTCGGTGGCGCGCCCGGTCGACCGAGCCGCAGCGCCAGGGTGAACAACGCGGTCGCGCCCGCGATCTCCATCCCGTTCGTGCCGAGGACGGAACCCAGGAACAACGCCATCGGCGAGACCGCCAGCAGCACGCCGCCGACCGAGAGCAGTCCGGCGCGGGAATCCCAGGAGGCGAAGATGATGATCGCCAACAGTGTCACCACGATGGCAGCCGAGGTCGCCCGCCCGGCGTAGAGCGCGCCGTCCGCCGTGTGCGTGCGGGTCATCACGGCACCCTCGACCGCGTAGAGATAGGGCTCATAGGTGCCCACGTAACTGAGGGCCCGCGTCGCCGCCGGCCGGGAGTGCGGACGGTCGAGGCACGCGACGGACAGCCAGTCGCGGAAGAGGTCGCAGGGGAACCCCGCCGCGCCGGGGTTGAGCCCGGCGGGCAGGGCGAAGACGCGGCTGTTGCGATTGATCCAGTCGATCCGTTCGGTGCGGCCCGGTCCGTTGCCGAACGACGGATGTGCCAGCCGGCCGGGTGTTCCCGTCCATTGCCCGGTGCCCGCGCCGACCGCCTTCACGAAGTGGGCGGGCTCGTCGGGGCCGAACCCCGGCGGGTTGGTGCCGACCCAGGCGGCGACGAGCAGGAGGAACCCCGCGACGAGAAGCCGGGGAGGCAGCCGGGACGCACCCGGGGACCGGCCGGCCGTGCCACGCAGCCGGCCCCGCCGGCCCCGCCGACCACTTCGGCCCAGCCGACCCGGCTAGCCCCGCCGGCCACTCCGGTGAGGCGCGGCACTGCCGGGAGTGTCCGTCGTCGAACGGCACTCCGGTACACCGGCCATGACTCCCCTGCCGCGCCCCGACGCCCGATGGTTCCCTCACCCCATCGCATCCTGTCGCGCCTATCTAACTCCACTGCATGATTGGCGGATTGGCGGGACCGGGCCGGTCTTCCGCGGGTCGCCACCAGGACCCGCCGGTTGGCCTTCACCGGCACGCCGGCCTACGCTCCCGATCCCCGCCGGGTCGTCCGGGTGGGTGTGACAGCCTGAGTTGGTCCCACATGGGGGCCTGTCCTGCGTCGTGACCTGCGATGCGTCGGGGCACCCATGATGCGTCGGGCATCTACTATGACCGGATGGTTGCGAGGCCGGAGGACGGTGTGAGCTGTCAGGCGCTGACTCCGGTCTTCGCGCTGCTGGGGAAGCGGTGGAGCGGTCTGATCATCAGTACGCTGATGGCCGGCCCGGCGAGGTTCTCCGAGATAGCGAAGCTGGTGCCGGGGGTGAGCGAGCGGATGCTGTCGGGCCGTCTCACCGAACTCGTCCAGGCCGGCCTCGTGGAGCGTGAGGTTCTCGAGGGGCCGCCGGTGGCAACGCGTTATCGGCTCACCCCGCGGGGCGAGGGGCTGCGGACGGCGCTGCACGAGCTGGAGGTATGGGCGCAGGAGTATCTCGTCGCGCGCGGGGAGCCGCCGTCTCCCAGGACTCCTTGACCGGGGCTTGCTGACCGGGGCTTGCCGGGCCGGTACCCGCCGGGCTGGTACTTGTCGGGCCGGTGGAGGTGCCCACGGTCCGTCGCGAGCCCGGATGATCTCGGGGCGCGGGCTCGCGACGGCGCGGGACCGGTTGGGGAGCCGGGTTGATCAGGGGGCGATGAACTGCAGGTCGAGCTCGATCTTGACCTTGTCGGAGAGGGCGAGCCTGCCGGCACCGAGCGGCAGGTTGAAGGTGATGCCATAGTCGCCGCGGCGGATCTCCGTCGTCGCGGCGAAGCCGGACCGGACGCGGCCGTCTACGGGGTGAGTGTCGACCCCGTAGAACTCGACCGCCAGGGTGACGGGTCTGGTCACTCCGTTGATCGAAAGATTGCCGGCGAGTTCGTACTCCTCGTCGCTGCCCGTGACGGACGTCGAGGTGAACGTGATGGACGGGTGGGACGCGAGGTCGAAGAAGTCGGCGGAACGCAGGTGCGCGTCCCGGTCGGGCTGGTTGGTGTTGATCGAGGCCAGGTCGATCTCGGCGCCGACGGACACCGACTCCAGGGTGTCGCCGACCGACAGCGTCGCGGAGAACGTGTCGAAGCGCCCGCGGACGTTGGTGACGCCGAGATGGCGGACCTGGAAGTTCACGCCCGAGTGCGCGGGGTCGAGCGTCCAGGTACCGGCGGCCAGGGGCAGCGGAGCGATGTCGGACGGGGATGGCGCGGTCATGGGACCTCCAGGTCGATGATCGACGGATGGGGCGGTGGCCGTTGCGGCTGCAACGGTACCCCTACAAAACATTAGTAGCTAACGAAAGACAAGGGGTAGTGGGGTCCTGGACCGCTGCCGGTTCAATGCTGGTGCTGGTGCCGGTCCTCATGGGGGTGTCAGTCATGCCGCGTAGGCGGAGTGAGGCTTTCGAGGCAGCGGCCGGGGTGCGCGTGGCCGGAGCCGCCGGTGGGGGAGCGGTCGGTGGCGGAGTTCTGTGAAAACGGCGCGAAGGCGGTGGCGGAGGAGGCGACGCGGGCCCAGGTGGGCCGGGAGTTCTTCGCCGCGCATCCGCTGGCGGATCTCGCGGGTCGGTCCAGGCGCTGGCTGGGGAGCCGGGGTCGGATCATCGAGCCGATGTTCAAGGCGCCGGGTGCGGACCGGCACGCGCCGATCGGCTGGGACGAGGCATTCGGGATCATCGCGGGGGAGCTGAACGCGCTGGACAGTCCGGATGAGGCGGTGTTCTACACATCGGGTCGGACGAGTAACGAGGCGGCGTTCGTCTGGCAGCTGTTCGCGCGGATGGTGGGGACGAACAACCTGCCGGACTGTTCGAACATGTGTCACGAGTCGTCGGGGGCGGCGCTGTCGGCGACGATCGGGATCGCTCCAGCCTGCTCGGGCGGGGCACGACCCTGGCGGATCAGTTCCTGCAGATCCGGGTGAACGGGGACCCGGCGTTGTTCCAGGCGCTGACGGTCAACACCTGCGAGGTGCTGCGGGTCCCGCCGGGACACCTGCTGCTGCAGGCTGTCCGTCCCCACGACCAGTACAACACGACGATCTACGGCATGGACGACCGGTACCGCGGGGTGCGCCGCGGCCGGCGCGTCGTGTTCGTCCACCCGGACGACCCCGACGAGCTCGGTATCGCCGACGGCACCCACGTCGACCTCGTGCGCCCACTCGAAACCCCGGCGCAGGGTGTGTCCCGACGGCTGGTCTGCTGGTCTGCGTCGTGCGAGACCGGGTTCTTGACGGCGGTTGCCGGGAGGATACGGCGCTCCCAGCCGAACAGGTAGAGCAGGATGGAGACGAAGGTGAACTTGAAAAGTTCGAAACCCTGTGCGGAGTTGATGAGGGAAGCGACCAGGAAGGGTATGAAGAGGGCGGCCGATGCCGGCCGTCCGGCCAGCCGCAGCAGGATCAGGAAGACCGCTGCCAGAAGAGCGCACGCGCCGATCCGACCGAAATCGAACAGCCAGGCCACGTAGAGGGAGTTGGCCGCGTAGTTCCGGCCGTCACCGTATTTCTTGGCGAGATAGACGGAGTTCGAGTTCGGGCCGTAGCCGATGTTCGGATGACCGTTCTGCCGGGCCTCGGCCATGACGATCCGCGCGCTCGTGTAACGGCCGTTGGCGGTGGCGGGTGCCGTGTCATTGCCCAGCGCGCCGAGTCCGGCGACGAGCCGGCCGAACGCGACCGTCAGGCCGTTGTTGCTGGTCAGGTAGCCGGCCGGCGGCGAGGACGATCGTCCGGCGGCCCCGGGCAGCCACCGCTCGAACCCCGTTGAGATAACAGAAGGCCAGGCTGATAGAGGCGGTGAGCAGGACCGTGGGTGATTTGGTCAGCAGACCGGCGAGGACGACGAGTGCCAGGTTTCGCCACGACCTGCGCCGGACCGCCAGCAGGATCAGCACGGAGATGACCGGGGCCCAGGACGAGGGCTCGGCCAGCAGCCGGCGCAGCCGGGGCGTGCCGCCGGCGCCGGAGTCTACCCACACCGGCGCCGGTAGGACGGCGGCGACGGCATAGCCGGCCAGGGCGATCCACACGCAGCCCAGTGACATCCGCCAGAAGACGTGTTCGAGGTGGCGGCGATCGAAGAAGAATGCCGCGAAGACGGCGATCGAGGCGTAGAAGACGCCGAACCGCAGGCTTGCCGCGAGGTATTCGGCCGCGCGGTCCGGGGCCACCGGGGCCACCGGGGCAAGGGAGTAGAAGCACATGACCGTCGCGATGAAAAGTACGGCCAACAGGCTGCGCAGCGCGTTCAAACACCCAGATCGCCAGCCGGGCGGCCGGCCCGATCAGCTCGTTCTGCTGCGTTTACTCCGCGGTTTTTGGGGCGGTGTCCAACATCCCGGGGGAGCCGGCGGAGGTCGGATCGGGGGCAATCGTGACCGATCTCATCGCCGGCACCGTTGATTTCCCCCAAGGGGCATAGACGCCGTGATTTTCCCGAAGCCAATGTGGAGCATGCTAGCAGCCACCGGAGCGATTTCTCCCGGCATCCCTCGGCGGTGGGCGCGGGTGTCGCCATGGCGACCCTTTCCGGGGATCGACTGCCTATAACCGGTCCTTCGCGGGCGACGCACGCGTTCAGGAGTCGAAATGAAATAACTTGCGCGTTTCGAACCCTCCACAGGCCTGTGACCTGCGATGATGCTCTCGATCACGTATTTGTTACTTCATTACGTCCCC
>NZ_CDWRCM010000048.1:6823-10231 GCF_977927585.1 Frankia sp. CcWB2
TCAGGGCCGGCGGCCCGTGCCGGCAATCACCTTCGCCGGTGCATCCGTCTTTTTGGTGTGATCACACTACGACTGTCGGTGTCGGGAGCGTGCTCCCGGTGCCGACGGTTCTGCCCATCAAGCGATGGATATCTGACCAGGCCACCTACATTGATCCTCCAGGCAGGGCGTGATGGCAGCCAGCAGGTGGCGGTCATCCGATGGGCGGGCAGAGGGCGCGATGAAGACACCTGAGCGGCTGTTCGATCTCCCCGGCACGGTTGCCATCATCACCGGCGGAAGCCGGTAGGCCGTTCGAAGCCCGTGTGCGGTGGTTTTCCCCGCCCGGGTCGACCTGCTGACCGCATTCATCCTGGACAGGCCCACTTTTAGGATCACCGGCGTGGCGACAGGCCCACTTCTAGCGTCACCGGCATCGCAATGCACACGCGGGAAGGAAGTCACATGCAGGAAAGAGGCCACGTGCAGGAAAGAAGTCATGTGCCACTGGGGCGTCACATGCGGGAAATTGGTCACGAGCAGGAAATTGGTCACGTGCGGGAAGGAAGTCACATGCGGGAAATTGGTCACGAGCAGGAAATTGGTCACGTGCGGGAAGGAAGTCACATGCGGGAAATGGGTCACGAGCAGGAAACGGGTCATGTCCCGGAAGGAGGCCACGCGCCGCAGAGACGTCACGTGCGGCTGGTACGTCACGGGCGGCAGGACATCGTGAGGAGGGGACGACGTTCCCGGCGGCGCCGGACCGTCATGGGGCTCGTCCTCGCCGCGACGACCGCGGTGACGGCCACCGCGACGACCACCGCCCTCATCGACCCCGCCGCGGCCACCGGGCCGACCATGGCTTGGCGCCACACATCCTCTTACCGCGGGGATGTGGTCTCCGTCAAACGGCTACGGGTCCTGTCGGCGGAGTATGTGCGGGCGGTCCTGGCCGGTACCGGGTTCGACGCCGATCCGGAGGTGATCCGGTCGGGGGTGCGGACCTACCGGGTCGTGTACTACACGATCGACCCCCGTGGACGTCGGACGACCGCCAGCGGCCTGGTGGCGCTGCCGCGCACCGAGGACCGCTGGCTACGGGTTGTCTCCTACGCCCACGGCACCGAGATCAACCGCACGGACGCCCCGTCGACCGCGACCGATCTGGAGGCCAACTCCTGGGGGCAGGCCCCGGCCCTCACCTACGCCGCCGCCGGGTTCGCGGCGGTCGCCCCCGACTACCTGGGCTACGGCGTCGGGCCGGGTGACCATCCGTGGTTGGACGTCCCCTCGGAGACCAGCGCGTCGCTGGACCTGCTCCGCGCGGCGCGCACTGTCGCCGAGCGTGAAGGCCGGAAGTTCAAACGGGATGTGCTGGTCACCGGGTTCTCCCAGGGCGCTTCGGCGGCGACGGGACTGGGGAAGGCGCTGCGGGCCGGCGCCGACCCGTCGTTCCGGCTCGGTGCCCTCGCGCCCGTCAGCGGAGCCTATGACCTGCGCTCCGTGGAGCTGCCGGCGTGGCTGAACGGGCAGGTCGCATGGCCCTTCGGCGTCGGCTACACCGCCTTCTTCCTCGTCTCCTGGAACCGCCTGCACCACCTGTACCGCTCGCCGGCGGAGGTGTTCCAGGACCCGAAGGTCGCGACGCTCTTCGACGGCAAGCACACCGGGGAGCAGATCCTCGCCGGCCTGCCGGCGACCACCGACAAGCTGCTCACCCCACACGGCTTCGACCTGCTCCGCAACCCCCAGGGCCGGCTGGCCGTGGCGCTGTGGGCGGCGGACAAGACCTGTTCGAACTGGAACCCGAGGGTGCCGGTCCGGCTCTACGTCGGCGGCGCCGACCATCAGGTTCCGCGGGCCAACAGCGAGCACTGCCGGGCCGCGTTCCTGGCAAGTGGCGCCGACGCCCCGATCATCAACCTGGGACCCAACGTCGGTCATCTCGACTCCAACAAGGCCGGTACGGCCGCGGTCGTCCGCTGGTTCCGGCAACAGGTGCAGCAGTAACAGCGAGCTGACGGACCAGGACGATCCATGGTCCCAGGCCATCGCCGGTCCCATCGCCGGCGATGGCCGGTCAACCGGCCAGCGAAATCGGACGTCGGCGGGCGGCACTCGTGGGTGGGACGGAGGGACCTCCCGGCTCGTCGGCTTCAGCGTTCGTCGTCGGCGCTGTTCATCGTCAGCGGCGGTCAGGTATCTCGGTGCCTCCGGGGAGTGCAGACAAGATAATCAACGGTGTTGACGACGTTCCGGCCGCCATTTTTGATCATGGCTAGATTCGGAAAGGCCACACCGGGGGCCCGATGGTTTCGGTGCGGACGGGGAAATTGGGGCTGGGCATGTTGACCTCGAGGCCGAGCCTCTTGTTGATTTTGAGAGCGCGATTCGCGTAAAAAGCGAGGATTCGCGGGGCCACCGACGCCACCGTGGCGGTGGCCGGCTCGGGTATGACGGCCGAAACTATCGCGGCTATGTCGACGCCGTTAGCGACCATCTCGGTCTCCTCTCTGGTGAAGAAGATCTTCCAACCCTTGTGGACGCTGGTGGCGGATGCCATTGATGCTCCGTTTATGTCTGACATCAGGTCCCGACAGGCGACAGGCTTGCACCAGCGCGACGGAGACTCGACGGTAGTTCGCTGATGGCGCAATAAGCACTTAGGGGACGTAATGAAGTAACAAATACGTGATCGAGAGCATCATCGCAGGTCACAGGCTTGCGGAGGGTTCGAAACGCGCAAGTTATTTCATTTCGACTCCTTACTTGCGGTAATGGCACCAACTGGGCGTTTCCGCGGGCAGGATGCGGCCGACCGGGCGGGTGGCCAGCCGTCGGACGACGACGGTGCGGCGGGCGCTCTACACATCCCTGAAGCCCATAGGTGGCCCATGACCGGCGTTGACTGTCTGAACGATCTTCCTGTCCGGGGGATACCAGCCCCGCTCAAGGGAGGAAAGGGGGAAGGAAAGAAGGAAAGGAAAAAGGCGGGAAGGGGGAAATAGCCAGATAAAGAAAGAAATGATCGGGCAGCGGGAAGCGGAAAAACCAGGCGCACGCAGCCCGCCGTCCAAGGGCGGCTCAGGAGTGGTTCAAGGGCGGTTCAGGGGCGGGCCAGGCGCGGATCAGGCACCGTGGCGTCGCTCCCTGGCGGCGAAGCTGCGCAGGGCGCGCAGGAAATCGATCTCACGGAATGCCGGCCAGTACGCCTCGCAGAAATACAGCTCCGAGTAGGCGCTCTGCCAGAGCAGGAAGTTGGACAGCCGCTGTTCCCCGCTGGTGCGGATCACCAGATCGGGGTCGGGCTGGCCGGCAGTGTAGAGGTGCTGGGCGATGTCGTCCACGGTCAGCGTCGACGCGACGTCGGCCAGCGAGTCCTCCGCCTCGGCCCGCTCGTACAGCAGTTCGCGCAGGGCCTCGATG
>NZ_CDWRCM010000048.1:10724-15489 GCF_977927585.1 Frankia sp. CcWB2
GCTCGATCACCTGCATGAGGAAGGCGACCTCGGCGTCCCCACGCTGCTGCAGGTTCTCCGTCGAGCAGACGAACACGGTGACGTGTTTGATCCCGACAAGCTCGCACCAGGACAGGACGTCCTCGGCGTGCTCGGCGCCGTACTTGTGGCCGAGGCTCGGATTCGCCATGCCCGTCTCGCGGGCCCAGCGGCGGTTGCCGTCCATGACCAGCCCGACGTGCGCAGGCAGTGGACCCGCCATGACCTGCCGACGCAGGCGACGGGTGTAGAGCGCGTAGAGGGGGCCGGCCGTCAGCTGCACCTTCGATTACACCTTCGATCGTGGGGCGCCCGGCGATCGCGGGGCACCCGGGGGAGGAGGAGTCCGGGGAGAGCCCATGGTCGGAATGGGTCTGTGGTCGATCTGTCGTGGGTGTCGTGGGTGCTGCATGCGGGGGAGTGGGGGAGTGGTACGTCGGGATACCAGTGTGCCCCCTCCCGAGGAAGGGCTTCCGCGGGGGCTCGGACCGACGTCGCGATCGGGCGGTCCGCCGGTCACAGGACCGTCACCGGCCCACCCACCCCGTGCAGGTCCAGCGCCGGAATCACTAGCCAGTTCTCGTAGCCCCCCGCCCGGGCGTGCCGGTTCGCCTCGGCCGGTGTCACGAAGAACCCGACGACACCTTCCACCGCCCGATCCGGCCCGATGAGGACCGCCAACGCCCAGAGCGGGCCGGATCGCTGCGGATTCGCGGCCGGAATGTGCGACCACACGTCCGACCAGCTCGACTGGTCAGTCGAGGACTCCATCATGCACCCCTCTTCACGCACCCCTCTTCACGTAGCTCGTCCGGAGCCGCCCACGGCGGCCATGGCGGACGAAGGTCGACCGGTGAAAACCGTTGATATCACTATCGGTGCCGCTCCTACGTCTTACGGTGACATTCGGTAAGTTTCTGTCCATACTCTCGCCACGGCGCTCCAGATGAGCATCTTGGCGCCTCGGGCCCCTCTTCCGTGCCTATTTCAACACGAACGCAGGCTGAGATATGACACACGGACCACCGTTCGGCGATGCTTTGATGATTTGAGTTCTTCGGACCCGTTCCAGGCCTTCGCGGTCGGCGGTCCAGCGAGGGAGTTCGCGCAGGTTGCCCGCCATGGCCCTTGGCCTCTCGCCGGGCACCGCGGGGTTCAAACGTCTGCACGTGCATCCGGCTCTTAGGGGACGTAATGAAGTAACAAATACGTGATCGAGAGCATCATCGCAGGTCACAGGCCTGTGGAGGGTTCGAAACGCGCAAGTTATTTCATTTCGACTCCTTACGATGGGACCGGACCCGATTCTTCTGGAGTATGCACGCGCAGGTGTACGCGCGTGCGCATGCGCGTACACACGTCACACATCATCACCGCGCCACCATTTCCCGCGATCTGGGTGCAACAACCCATCACCCGGGAGAGAATGGTCAGCCCCTGGTGGCCTGTTGTTGCGCGTTCGCGTAGACAAGCTGAAGTAGGTCGGAGCCGGTGACCACCGTGAAGACGGATGCGGCGAGCCGCGTCGGCCGAGGCACGACGACCAGGCCGAAGACGAAGCCGGTGGCCACCCACTGCGCGGTGCAGAACGGGCAGGTGAGTAGCTCACCCACGCTGTGCCGGGCCGGGGGGTGCTCGCGGACCTCCTCGGCGAGTTCCGCCGGTCCCGCGGTGCCGCGGAAGCGGGTGAAGGGGGCGCGCAGCGGGCTTGTCACCGGGTCCTTGGCGAGAATGCGGCTCAGCTTGTGCGTGGCGATCGTGACGAGAATCAGGTCGGGGACCGCGAACCGCTCGGGCAGGACCGCACCGGACACCCGGCCGATCAGCCCGAGAGCCGCGCACAACCCGCTATACGCCGACAGGGTGGCGAGATAGCCGCGCAGCGGGCGGGGCTCGTCGCCCGCGTACTCGCTCTGTTCCTGGCGCGCCGTGTTGGTCAGGCGGGCCAGCACACCGGTTTTCGGGGTATGCGTCATGTCGGATGCCTGCCCACCGTCTCCGACGGTAACTAGGCGGAGCACGCCCCGCCGGCCGCCGCCACGGCGGGCCCGGCGGAGGCCACCGGGTGCCACCGCCCGGGTCCGCGCGGCAGGAGGAACGGTCATGCTCTCGTCGGCAGGCCCGGACGAGTTTGCCGCAGCTTTCGGGGTCGCCGCAGCTTTCGGGGTCGCCGCAGCTTTCGGGGTTGCCGCAGCTTTCGGGGTTGCCGCAGCTTTCGGGGTTGCCGCAGCTTTCGGGGTTGCCGCAGCTTTCGGGGTCGTCGACCGGGTTTCGTTCGGGTCTCGTTCAGGACTCCGGCGCCGCGTCCCAGCGGCCGTTCGCGCTGGCACGCCGAGTGGTCGTGTTGAACATGCGGGTGAGGTACTCGGTGCGCAGGACGCCGCGGCCGTCGGCTCCGATATAGCCGACGTCACGGGTGAGATAGCCCTCGGGGTAGGTGTAGCCGGCGGCGGTGACCTCGCCGTTGCGGGTCCACCAGGCTTTGCGCTGGGTGTGGCAGCGGTCGCAGGCGTGGATGACGTGGTAGGCGCGGGCCTCACGGTCCCAGGTGGCGCTGTGGGGCTGCCAGCGATGTCCCATGGTGCGGCATTCCACGAAGCTCACAGGCAGCTCGTGCGCCCAGGACTCGATGCTGCGACGGGGGGACTGCTCGGCCATCAGGGTGTTGGCCCCTTTCCGGGGAGACGGTGCGCGGGACGGGAACGACGAACGTAACGGTGGGAGAAAGCCGACGGTCTCCTGGAGTGATCCTGCCATCCGGACCTGGTGTGGGTCTCTTCGGTGGGCATGCTGGCGCGCCCCCTGTGACCAGGGTGGATCGGCAACGGACGGCCCACTGTAGTGGGTACGGAGGCAGCGTTGTCGTGCACGCGATTCACGATGCCGCCTGCTTCACTGCAACCATCGACACTTTCGGTGAACGGCCTGCCGTCGTGCGGTGCGCGGGACTGGACCTTGAGGCCGAGGTGGATGTGCACGGCTTCCAGCACGCTCACCCGGCCATGGCCGCCGATGGCGAGCACGACAGGCCGATGATCATCTTCTTGCCTGTGGGTGCCCCCGCGGTAGTGGCATGCAATCGTGGAAGAGTGCAGGCACATCGGCTCATGGGCGGTCACGGGGGCGCGAGCCGGACCGCGGTGCTGGTGTGCCAGGGGCGGGCCGTTGCGCACGGGCGCATCGCCATCGACCGGTTCGACGATCCGACAGCAATGATGTTCCTGCGCGCCGACGAACGGGGCGTTGTCGAGTGGGTGCGCGGCGGTGTCCCGCCGCGGGGGTGGGGGCGCGGCTCGAGTTCGAGATGGTGCGGGCCTGCGGTGAGGTGATGGTGCCGCGTACCGTCGCCATCGACGAGGCCCTCCGGGAGGCCGTCGGCGGGGCCGACGGTGAGGCCGTCGGCGATCGGGGGGTGCGGCGGGCGGAGCAACTGGTGGTTCTCGGCGCGGGCCTGGACGGGCGGCCCTGGCGGATGCCGGAGCTCGCCGCCGTCGCCGTATTCGAGGTCGATCATCCGGCGTCCCAGCGGGACAAGCTCGACCGGCTCGGAGACGCGGATCGGCCCGGGGAGGGGGGCCGCCGGGAACGGCACCGCGTTCCGGAACGGCACCGCGCTTTGTGCCGGTGGACTTCAGCCGCGACGACCTCGATGCGGCCCTGACGTCGGTAGGGCATCGGCCGACGGTGCCGACGGTCTGGATCTGGGAGGGTGTCGTGCCCTACCTCACCCGGGGCCAAGTCGCCGCCACGACCCGGGTCGTCGCGGGGCGCTCGACCCCGGGAAGCCGCCTGATCGTTCACTACCACACGCCGACGCTCTCGGCGCTTCTCGGCCGGCTGGCGGCACGGGTGCTAACCATCGTGTCACGGCGCCCCGATCCCCTGGCCCGCGAACCCAACCGCTCGGCATGGACCCCCGCCGCGATGCGTCGGATGCTTGCCGCCCACGGCTTCACCGTCCGCCGCGACGACGACCTGCTCACGCTCGCCCGATGGCTGGCGGTGCCGGTCCGGCACCGCCAGCCGCTGCGCAACGGCCACGTCGTCGTGGCCGACCTCCTCGTGGCCGACCCCGACATGGTCTAACCCGACATGGTCTGGCGCCACCTCGCGCGCTCCGCTCACACGGACCGATCCGCCCGTCACCCTGATCCGCCCGTCACCCGATCTACTTACAGTACGTAGTTCCCTCGTGGGTTTCGGTTGGGGTTGACCGGGGATGATGCCCATGGCACCCGTGCGGGAAACCCGACGAGACCGCACTCGGCGATCGTGGCGACCGACCGGCAAGACACTGCGGACCGTACACCGGTCGGTCGTCTCCGCGGTCGGTCACCTGCCGTCCCGGGGTACCGGGCGCCCGGTGGGCAAGGGGAGCATCCAGGCGCTGATCGGACCGGAGGAGGCAGGTCACCGGGGCAAGTCACCGGAGGAGGTGGGGAGGGGTCGGGTCAGAGCCGGTTGCGTAGCAGCTGCTTGCCCTCCTCGGCGCCCTTGCGGCTCTCGTTTTGCGCCCGGCGGAACAGGTTCGCCAGTTCTTGGTCGCCGTCGCGCTCGGCGTCGCCGATGTAGGTCTCCAGCCGCAGCGCGTTGCTCAGGCACCTCTCCGTGAACCACAGCAGGTCGTACTGGGCGTCCTTCGTGCCGGTGACGTTCCCGGTCTCGGCTGTCGTGGTCATTTGATCGGCTCCCTTCATCGGGGTCTGCGGATACGCATCCTTCGGAGTACCAGTTCCCGCACGGGCCG
>NZ_CDWRCM010000048.1:15841-21555 GCF_977927585.1 Frankia sp. CcWB2
CTTACCCATCTGTCCGTCCGTGTCCGTCTGTCCGTCTGTCCGTCTGTCCGTCCGTGCCGCCGGAGAAACCGAACGGCGGCATCGAGGCGACAGTCCGGACCGACAGCCCGGACCGACAGTCCGGACCGCGGAGAAGGGCGAAACCCACGAGGTCCGGGCCGCGCTGATTCAGCTGGCCGGGTCGGCGGATCGGCGTCCGGGCAGGTACCAGACCGCGAGGCCGATCAGGACGGCGACCGCGGCGATGACCGCGCCGCCCAGGAAGGCGCGCGCGGCGCCCGTGGCGACGCCGTCCGCGCCGGTGAACAGGGTCAGCAGGACGGCGAGGCCGAGGGACCCGCCGACCGACAACGCGGACTGGAGCACGGCGGAGGTGACACCGACATCCTCGGGAGCGGTCTGCGACAGGACGATGAGGTTGAGCGGCACCACGGCCGCCCCGGCGCCCGTGCCCAGCAGGATGATCGGGGCGAGGACGTCGACGGCGTAGCGGCTGCCGGCGTCGAGCAGGCTGAGCCAGAGCATCGCCAGGATGATCACGGTGAAGCCGATGAGGGCCAGCGCCCGCGGGTTCAGGTGGGCGAGGATCCTGGGCACGGATCGGGCGGTCAGCAGCAGGGACACGCCGAACGGCAGGAACGCGAGCCCCGTGACGAGCGGCTCCAGGTCGAGGACCCGCTGGAGGAACTGGGTCAGGAAGAACAGGAAGCTCGTCAGCACGAACGCCATCAGCAGCAGGTCGACGAACGCGCCCGCCCGGCCCGGTGGGTGAGCACCCGCAGGGGGAGCAGGGGCGATGCCGCCGGCGACTCCCGCAGCGTGAAGCCCGCCAGGACCACCACACCGCCCGCCAGACCCGCGACGGCTCCCGAGTCGGCGGCCCGCACGAAGCCGAACACCAGGGCCGTCATGCCGAGCACCGACAGGACCGCCCCCGCGAGGTCCAGGGCCGGCCGATTGGCCGCCCGAGGAGCGGGGGCACCACCCGGGCGGCGAGCACCGCGACGGCGAGGCCGATCGGAGCGTTGATCAGCAGCGTCCCCCGCCAGTTCGTGAGGTCGGTGAGGATCCCCCCGAGCACCATGCCGGCGGACGCCGCGAGCCCCGTCACCGTCGAGTAGACGGCGAACGCCCGTTGCTGGCGCACCCCGCTGAAGGTCGTCGCGAGCAGCGCGAGCCCCGCGGGGCCGGCCAGCGCCGCCCCGCCGCCCTGCAGGACACGGCCGGTGAGCAGCAGGCCCACGCCCGGTGCGAGTCCCGCGAGCAGGGACGCGGCGGCGAGCAGGCTGGTGCCCGCGATGAAGGTGGTGCGGTGGCCGAGTATGTCGCCGAGCCGGCGGACAGGCCCAGATCCGTCTGAAGATCGAGTAGCGCGACGGTGACGATCGTGCCGTCGAGCTGAAGCATGAACTCGGCGCCGACGATCGCCGCGAGGACGAGGCCGAGCACTCCCGGGGTGTTCTGCTCCAGTGCTGGCTGTTGATCCTGGAATGCCAGCTCAGCGATGAGGGCTGGGCGTTGCAGCGGTTGCTGTACGCCGAGGCCCCCACATGCCCGACCTGTACGACGAGGTGGTGTCGCTCGGGGGCAGCCGGTCGTGAACGCCTTGGCCGGACGGCTCGCGCGGCTGGCGAACCGCGGGCATCTCGACGTCGATGATCCCGAGAGCGCCGCGAGCCAGTTCATGTCGCTCGTTGCCGGAGACCTCCCGGCGTTGTCGGCGCTGGGCACCCGGCCCATCCGCCCGGTCGACCTCGACGACGCCGTACGCATGGGCGTGCGGACCTTCCTGCGGGCCTTCGCGACCCGCCGGCACGCGCGACCCGCCCGCTCGCGTCCGCTGCTCGCGGCGAGCCACCCGCCGCCCGGTCCTCTCCCTGTCGACTAACCGGCGGGGCTATCTGGGTTATCTGGGCTGTCTGGGCCGGTGGGGTCGGCTGCGACGTCCTGCTTCGTGAAACGGTTGGGGGGGATCGGCAGACCGAGGGACTCACGGAAGGTTCCGCCGGTGTACTCGCGCTGGGTCAGCCCGCGTTCCTGCAGGATCGGGACCACCAGCTCGACGAAGGCCTCCAGACCGCGTGGCATCGCCTCCAGAAGCATGAAACCGTCCGTGGCTCCGGATGTGAACCATTCCTGCATGCGGTCGGCGATCTGCTCGGGCGTCCCGATGAACTCCCCGCGGGGGGTCACCGCCTCCAGCGCGACCTGGCGCAAGGTCAGCCCCGGTTCCCGGGCCATCTGCTTGATCCGACGGGTGCTGTCCTGGAAGCCGTCGTTGCCGATCTCACCCAGCTCGGGGAAGGGGGCGTCCAGGTCGTAGCCGCCGAAGTCGTGCTGACCGAAGATGAGGGAGAGATAGCGCAGCGCCTCGTCGGTGTTGACCAGGCCGGCCACCTCCTGGTAAAGGCGTTCGGCCGCCGCTTCGGTCGGGGCGACGAACACGGTGACCGCGATGAACAGCAGGGGCACACCCGCCGGCCGGCCGGCCTGAAAGATCATCGGGTAGCCCTGCGGCGGCCGTTCGATGTTCAGCGGTCCCCGCACGGAGAAGTACTCCCCGCGGCGGTCGAGGGTGTGCAGCCGCGCACGGTCGAAGAACACCCCGACTCCTTGTCTCGGAGCAGGGCGCCGTCCTCCCAGGAGTCCCACAGGCCACGCAGAACGTCGAGGTACTCGGCCGCGATCCGGTAGCGCGTGTCGTGTTCGGGGTGCTCCTTCTCGGAGCGGCTGAAGTTCAGCGCGGTTCCCGCCGGCGCGGAGGTCACGATGTTGATCCCGGCCCGGCCGGCGCTGATGTGGTCGACGGTGGCGAGTTGGCGGGCGATGACGAACGGCTCGCTGTAGGAGGTGGAGATCGTGCCGACCAGGCCGATGTGGCTGCTCGCCGCGGCGAGCGCGCCGAGCAGTGCGACCGGTTCGAACTGCGCCAGGTACTGCGGGGTGGACTCCGCGGTGACGTAGAGGGTGTCGGTGATGAAGACGAGGTCGAAGCGGCCGTTCTCGGCGGTGCGGATCCATCGCCGGTAGAGGTCGAAGTCGATGGCCCCGTCCGCCGGCACGTCGGGGTGGCGCCAGCCGGCGACGGTGCCGCCGACGCCGTGCAGTAACGCCCCGAGCCGCAGCCGACCCTTCCTCGCCGAGCCGTCCGGCGCCGTGTCGTCGCTCGCCAGGTCCTTCCCTTCTGGTGCATACGCTTGTGGTGCGTAACCGGTTCTCCTAATACGTAACCGGTACGTAACCGGCCGGGATGTCGGCCAGCCGGACGCCTTCGAGGCGGGGCAAGATAGCCGGTCAGGCCCGTGCCAGGTGGTGCGTGCCGGGAATCAGCCGGGCAGGTTCAGCGTCCCGCATCGCGGTGCTATCCGCGGCCTCGTCGGGAACGGCCGGGCGTCGGTGGCGCGCGGGAACGCCGCCGCCCATGGCACCGCCTCCCCCCGGGTGATCCGTCATGATCCGTCGTCTATGACACCGTACCGGTGTGGTGCTCCGTTTTGTAAGACCTCGGGGTATCACCGGTCGTCGGCCCGGACTGAACCCGCAGGCCATCGGTCATGATCGAGAGTAGGGGCCGGGCGTGGCCCGCCCGCTCCGGCGCCTGTTCCCGGATCCAGCCGATAGCGGTCACGAGAGAGATCACCTCCTCGATCCGCACGTCCGACCGGACGTCGCCGGCCCGCTGGGCCCGGACGAGGAGTGCCAGCGTCGCCTGCTCGAGGGAGTGGCAGGACGCGTGCAGCTCCGTCTCCTCGTCGCGCACCATGGTGAGCAGCCTGGCGGCCACCCCCCGGTAGGTCGCGATGTGTGCGATCAGTTTGTCAAGCCAGCCGAACAGTGCCGCGCCCGCGTCCGGGGCGTCCAGCAGCCGGTCCACCTCGTCGAGTAGCGCGGCGGCCCGGTCCTGCAGCAGCGCCTCGAGCAGCGCGTCCCGGTTGGGGAAGTGCCGGAAGAGCGTGCCGATCCCGACCCCCGCCTGCCTGGTGACCTCGTTGAGGGAGATGTCCCTGTCGCTGCCGGCGAAGGCGTCCCGGGCCACCTCGAGGATCCGCTCGCGGTTGCGGCGCGCGTGCGAGCGCATCGGCCGGTCCGCCGTCTTCACGCTGCTGGCCATGTGCACCTCCGGGGGCTCGGCCGTACACTCCTTCGAGCCTACGGAAGCCTGGTCGTCACGAGGGGCGTGCCGGTGGTCAGCGGCGCGCGACGGTGCCGAGCGCGACGGCGCAGAGCCGTTCCCCGTCCCCGTACCCGCCGCGGTCGAAGACCTCGCAGCGCACGGTGACCAGGGTGGAACCGGCATGGACGACCTCGGCGCGGGTGATGAGCTCGTCGCCCCGCGCCCCCCGGATATAATTGATCTTCATCTCGGAGGTCAGGACGGCGTCCCCCGCGATGCTGCCGGCGGCGAAGGTGAGGGCCGTGTCGGCGGCGTAGCTCAGCGCCCCGCCGTGCTGCTGGCGCAGATGATCTCCGAGTGGGATGGTCAGCTCGGCCACCCCTGCCTCGAAGCGGCTGAGTCGGGCGCCGAGCAGCCGACTGAAGGGCTGGGCGGCGAGTAGCTCGCGGGCCACGGCGATGTCGGGCGTCATCGGCTCTCCAGGAAGGTGTGCCTACCGGCGGTGTGCCTACCGGCGGGGTGCCTACCAAGCAGTGTGGGCCTTGGGAGGTTCGTGGGTCGTCAGGGACTGGGCGCGGGTGGCGGAGGGGCGACGACACGATTGGTAGTGGTCTCGGCGGCGGACTGATGATCTGGGCCGTGGCCGGCTGCGGTCGGCTGAGCCACTGGTTTCGCCTCGCTGCTCGCCTGAATCCGGTGCGAAGCGATGGCTATCCGCCGGGCGCGGTGTGTAGGAGGTCGGCGGTATGTCGTGAATAGGGGTTGCGGCGGGGTTTTCGTGCGGGGTCGATCCAGGGTGGGGGAAGGAACTCGGGCCGGCGGTCGGGGCCGAGCCGGACGGTCCAACCCTGGTGGTGCACGAACCGGTGATGATATCCGCACAGCAATACCAGATTGTCGAGCGAGGTTTCTCCGCCGTCTATCCAATGACGAACATGGTGAATTTCACACCACGACGACGGACGATCACACCCCGGATACGCGCAGCAGACATCGCGGGCGATGACGGCGCGACGCAGATCCGCCGGTGCGGTCCGGTAGGCACGACCGACATCCAACGGAACGCTGGCCGCATCGAACAGCACCCGGCCGACCGAGGCGTCGCAGGCCAGGCGGCGCAGCACACCGGCCGGCAGCGGCTGACCCCAGCCGGTCGAGGCCGGAGGCCCGCCGTGGCCGAGCAGCGCCGCCCACGGCACGGTCACCGTCAGATGCGGGCGCACCCCACCGGTCACGGGCAGAACGCCGGCACCGAGCACGCGGTGGAACAGCTCGACGAAGGCGTCGGCACGCCGCCGCGCCGGGGAACGCGGATCGGCGGCGCCGTCATCGCCGGGGCGGGGTCCGGCCAGCGGATCCAACGCCGAACGCAGCAGGGCGGCGGCCTCGGCATCAAGGGTGCCGCTGATCCGCGTGATCCCGCCCGGGAGGTCGGTCAACCACAGACCCCGCCGGTCCGCAGGATCACCACCGGGACCCGGCACACCGTCCCGGTTGTCCGTGCCGCTCCGACTGTCCGTGCCGCCCGCACCGTCCTGGCTGTCCGGGTCGTTGTGGTGACCGTTGTCGGTGGGCCCGTCGCCGCCGGGGCTGGTATCGA
>NZ_CDWRCM010000048.1:21675-23455 GCF_977927585.1 Frankia sp. CcWB2
TGGGTGAGCTGTTCGCGCAGGTGCCGGCCGAGACGGGCTAGCTCCGCGGGGTCGAACATCCCGGCCAGCTCCAGCAGCGAAGCCTCCGCGGCGGTATACACCTCGGCGCCAAGGCCGCGCGGCAGGGAACGCAGCGCCAGGTGGATCTCCCACGCTTGCTCTACAGTGATCACACCGGCGGTCAGGGCGGCGCCGGTCGCGGCCAGCGGGCCATCCACGGCAATCGCGAGATCAAGCAGACGCCGGGCGTCGACGGGACGCATCCGCAGCCGTTCCCGCAGCAACGCCGCCGTACCGGCCGCGCCCTCCTGCGCGGACAGGTTCCGCCTATGAGCCTCCCGCACCAGCGCGAGCCGCACCGCGGCCAGGCGGGCCAGCTCCACCGAACAGTCGTCCAGGGCGCCGTACAATTCGGCGTCCGACAACGACCACACCGGCGCCTCCACCAGGCCACCCACCTGACCGGCCACCCCCACCAACCCGGACAGCACCCGATGCTGCCCGGCGGCCGGATCGGCGGCCGGATCGGCGGCCGGATCGGCGGCGGTCATGGATCAAGCGTAGATCACCCCACCTCGGATGTCGAACCTATGTTCGATTACCGTTACTCGGTGCTGTGGTTGCCGAGCGGGCAGGAAGGCCGTTTCGTCCATGCGTGACGGGCAGGGCGGTGCGTGACGGGCAGGGCGGTGCGGGTCACGTCGAGGGTGACGCACCTTGAGGCGGTCGGCCGTGGCGGAGATCCGCGGTACCCGCTTCTCGGGACTCCACTGGTAGGCGACGGTGGACAGGTGCGGGCGGCCGGCCGGTCGTGCGCTCGGTGATGCTCAGCGGCTCGTGTGCGCGGCAGTTCACCTCACCGGGCGGGCCGGCGCAGCACGGCGAACGCGACGGCGAAGGCGGTGGCGAGCAGTCCGAGGCCGACGGTGAAGGCCAGACGGTATCCGCCGGTCAACGCCGTGGCCCGGCTCTCGCCCCGGGCGAGCAGTCCGTCGGTGCGGGCGGCGGCCAGGGCGGACAGCACCGCTACGCCCATCGCCATGCCGATCTGCTGGGCGGTGTTGAACAGGCCGGAGGCGAGTCCGGCGTCGTCGTCACCGGCGCCGGACATGCTGAGCGTCGTCAGCGCCGGCAGGGCGAGCCCGAAGCCCGCGGTGAACAGCATCACCGGAAGCAGGTCGGTGAGGTAGTGCGCGTGCACGGGTACGCGGGTGAGCAGCCCGAGAACCCCGGCGAGAAGCACCAGCCCCGCCAGCAGGACGGTGTGTTCCCCGAGGCGGGCGATCAGCCGGGCGGACACGCCCAGCGACACCGCGCCGATGACGCCCGCCGCCGGGAGCATCGCGAGGCCGGTCTTGGCAGCGATGTAGCCGAGTACGTTCTGCAGGTAGAGGGCGACGAGGATCTGGAACGAGAACATCGTGGCGACCATCAGAACCTGGATCAGGTTGGCGCCCGCGACCCCGCGTGATCGGAGAATCCGCAACGGCATGAGCGGGGTCCTCGCGGTAGCTTGACGGGGTAGAGAACATTAGCGATGGCGATCATGCCCTCTGCATCAGGGGACGTCGTGGCCGCCATTTTGATCTCTGCGTTCCTAAGAAGTCGGTCCCGGATGATCAATTCAGGGTCGAGCGAAGAGGGTAGCTCGGGTACGGTCGCCCAGACGGTCGGGCAGTTCGGTCAACGGGGCCCAGCGGTAGTCAGTGACCTCCTCCAGTTGCAGCGCGACATTGGCGTTGTCGGCTGGCGGATCGATGGCCAGGAGGAAGCGAAGATC
>NZ_CDWRCM010000049.1:0-4761 GCF_977927585.1 Frankia sp. CcWB2
AATTCGTCGGCAGCGTCAGATGTGTATAAGAGACAGACCACCGGCCGACCGAATATCCTTCGGTCGGCCGGAAAGCATGCCCTCACCTCAGTCAGATCGATCCGAGAAAGCCAGCCGAAGTTTCGACTGACGCTGGGCACGACCGCACCGTGACACACCCTGTGCAGGTGCTGGCCACCAGATTGAGCGGTGGCTAGCGTTCCCACCGCCTGAATATCCGAGGCAACTCAGATCGGTGGGAAACAAGGATGAACGATATCACGGGCAACTGCGCCGACGAGCTGAATGGAGAACTGTTCTTGGAATGGGCGGAACTACTGCCCGAGCGAACGACTCTCGCCGCGGTCGAGGTCGGTCGGAAGGAGTTTGACCCAACCTTCTTCCCGGTCGGCTCCCCCTGGTCGAAAATGGCACAGATCGACGCTCATGCGGAGCCGCAGGTCGCCGGTGGATTCCTGCCCATTCTCATCACACTGGTACCGAGCATCAACATCATCATCCAGAGATAACACCGACCTCTTTACGGCTTTACCGCTTTACCGCTTTACGGCTACGACCGACAGATACACCGCCGGATTCCTCCGGGGGTGGTCACCCGGCCGGCCGCCGGTCGACGGACCGGCGGCCGGCCGGCTTCCCGCCAGTTCATGACAATGAGGATGGGACGCAGATGACCGAGTCCACCCGGTCGTCCACCCGGCCGACAACGATGCCGCCGGCACCTTCCGAATCGGACCGGGCGCCCGGACTCACCGGCGTCGCCAGCCTCGCCGGCGTCAGCGACATCGCCGGCGTCGCCAGCCTCGCCGATCCGACGGGCGTTCCTGGGCCGGCCGAGGTACCCGCCAGACCGAGCCGGGCCGACGGCCTGGCGCTACTCGGCGAGTTCACCGGGTCGGGCCTGGCCCGGCCCGTCTTCCTGGCCCGCCGCGCCGACGGTCAGGTCGTCGCGCTCACCGAACTGCTCGCGCACATCCTCGAGGCGGCAGACGGCGCCCGCGACGTCGCCGCGATTGCCGACCGGGTCACGGGGGTCTGCGCCCGCCGGGTGAGTGGCGCCGACGTCGCGTACCTCGTGGTGGATCGGCTCATGCCACTCGGCCTGATCGCCAGCGAGAACGGTGCCACTCCGGCGCCCCGGGCGAAGGCGCTGTTCACACTCGCCGCCCGGCACACCCTGCTACCCGCGCCGGCCGTGCACCGAGTCAGCCGAGTGTTCGCGATGTTGTTCCGGCCAGCGGCCGTGGCCCTGCTGCTGGCCCTGCTGGTGGCCACCGACGTGTGGATATTCGGCCGGCACAGCGTCCGGGACAGCGCGGCGGAGGTGCTCGCGACCCCGGCGCTGATCCTGGTGGTGGTCGGCCTGGCCCTCGTCGGCGCACTGTTCCACGAATGCGGGCACGCCGCGGCCTGCCACTACGGCGGTGCCCGCCCGGGAGTCATCGGTTTCGGCATGTACCTGGTGTGGCCGGCCTTCTTCACCGACGTCACCGACTCCTACCGGCTGAGCCGGCTCGGCCGGCTGCGCACCGACCTCGGCGGCATCTACTTCAACGGACTGTTCGTTCTGCTGCTCGCCGGGGCTCTCGCGCTCACCCACGCCGGTGTGCTGGTGACCGCCGTCGTCCTCGTCCACCTGGATGCCATGCGCCAGCTTGCGCCCTTCGTCCGGCTGGACGGCTACTACATCGTCAGCGACCTGGCCGGGGTACCGGACCTGTTCAACCGGATGGGGCCGACGCTGCGCGCGACGCTGCCACGGCGGCGCAACCGCCTCCCGCGCGGGCGGCATGCCCGATCGGCGGGACGGGCCCGGCCGGACGGGCTGACCCCGCCGGACAACCGGAGCCAACCGGACGGGCTGACCCGGTCGGCCCGGATCGTGGTGACCGCCTGGGCACTGCTCGCGGCACCGCTGATCCTGGTGAACCTGGTCGTGCTCATGGTCTCGGTTCCGTTCGTGCTTACCCGGACGACCCGGGCCATGTGGGACTATCTCGGGCTGGCGGGCCGGGCGACCCGTGACGGGAAGCTGGTCACCGCATTCGCGGAGGTCGTCTCCGCGCTGCTGGTCTCGCTGCCGGCCGTCGGGATGCTGTTCGTGCTGTTCCTGCTCGCCCGGGGCGTGCTGCGGGCGGTCCGGGCGCACCGGGAAGGCGGCCGACGCGGGTAATGGCCTCCCGCCGGCCGACTCGCCGCACCTCACGCCCATTCGACTACTTTCCGAAACTTACTCTTACTCTGAGCAATCAAAGGGGGATCGAACGCACAGGGAGAACCAGTGACGGGTCAGCAACAGGGAAGACGGCACGGCAACAAGCAGGGAACGGCGGTCGCCGCGGTCACGACTGCGCTGCTGCTGCCGGCCACCGCCCGCGGTGCGGCGCCCCAGGACAACCGGCCGGCACGCCTACCGAGGCATCCGCCCAGCACACGCAGGCTCCCCACGGCATCCCCTGGGCCTGGGGCTTCAACGGCTTCGGCCAGCTCGGCAACGGCACCACCACCGGCGCCTCGACGCCGGTCCAGGTCAGCGGCCTGAACGATGTCGTCGCCATCGCCGACGGCAGCAACTCCGGGTACGCGTTGCGCTGCGACGGGACCGTCCAGGCCTGGGGGGACAACAGCTTCGGCCAGCTCGGTGACGGAACCACCACCGACCGCCCCACCCCCGTCCAGGTCACCGGTCTCAACGATGTCACCGCCCTCGCCGGCGATGTGCTCTCGGGATATGCGCTGCGCAGGGATGGCACCATCCGGGCCTGGGGCTTCAACGGCAGCGGCCAGCTCGGCGACGGCACCACCACCGACAGCACCACCCCTGTCCAGGTCAGCGGCCTGAACCACGTCACCGCCATCGCTGCCGGCGACTACACCGGCTACGCCCTGGCCGGTCGTGACCATGACGGGGTCGTGACCATGACGGGGACGGCCGGGAATCGCCCCCCACCCAATCAGACGGCGGTGGGCCGGTAGAGGCGGGCGTAGGCACCGCCGTCGGCGAGCAGCTCGCTGTGCGTGCCGTCCTCGACGACCCGGCCGTGGTCCATCACGTAGATGCGGTCGGCGTCAATCACCGTGGACAGCCGGTGCGCGATCACCAGGCACGTCCGCCCCACCGCGAGCCGGTCGAGGGCGGTGCGCACGGCGGCCTCGGAGAGGGTGTCCAGCGCCGAGGTCGCCTCGTCCAGCACCAGCACCCGTGGTGACTGCAGCAGGACCCGGGCGATGGCCAACCGCTGCCGCTCACCACCGGACAACCGGTAGCCCCGTGCGCCGACCCGGGTCGCCAGGCCCTCGGGCAGCCGGTCGAGCAGGGCGGAGAGGCTGGCGGCCGCCAAGGCGGCACGCAGCTCGTCGTCAGTCGCGTCCAACCGGCCGTAACGGAGGTTCGCCGCGATCGTGTCATGGAACAAGTGCGGGTCCTGAGGGACGACGCCGATCATCGTGTGCAGACGATCCGGCGGGATGTCGTCGAGGGGAACCCCGCCGAGACGGATGCCGCCGCGCCGCGGCCGGTGCACGCCGCTGGCCAGATAAGCGATGGTCGTCTTGCCGGCCCCGCTGGCCCCGACGACCGCCGCCGTCGTCCCCGCGGCGACTTTCAGGGTCACCCCGCGCAGGTTCCACGTCGGGTTGCCGTCCGGCCAGTCGCCGTCCGGCCAGTCCTCGGCCGTGGCGAGATCGTAGGAGAACCATACGTCGTCGAACGCCAGGTCGAGTCCCCGGCCGGCATCGAGTCCCCGGCGAGCGGCGGCCGGCGCCGGTTCCGTCCCGGACCGCGGTGCGCGGGGGACGGTCAGCGCGGGGGCCCGGGCCCCTTCGAACCTCAGGCGTACCTCGTCCTGCGGGACGTCAAACAGGGCGAAGATCCGCCGGAAGGACGCGCCCGCGCCCGCGAGCTCCGCACGCAGGTTGACAGCGGACGACAGCGGTCCGAAGGCCACCAGCAACGCGCCGCCCAAGGCGGCGACCGTCCCGAGCGTGGTACGACCGCTGGAGACCAGCCAGGCCCCCAGCGCCAGCACCGCCGTCATCGTCGCGATGACCCCGAGGTTGACCAGGAACCGGACCCACGACATCAGCCGGGCCTGATCCTCGGCGGCGGCGAACAGCTCGGCGCCCGCCGCGTCGAACCGGGTCTGCTCGTAGTCGACCCGGTCGAACAGCCGCACGTGCAGCGCCCCGGAGACTGACGAGGTGTCGGCGACCTGAGCCATGAGCAGACCGTCGAGCTCCCGCTGGCGGGTGGACAGCGCGGCGAGCCGCCGCCGGCCCGAGCGGACGATCAGCAGCGTGGCCGGCGCGAAGACCATCACCGCCAGGCTCAGACGCCAGTCCAGCACGAAGACGACGATCGAGCCGACGACGATGTCCGCGATCCTGCAGATCACCGCCTGCACAGTGGCGGAGATCGCGTTCTGGGTGTTCAGGACGTCGGTGGACATCACCGTCATCATCTCCCCCTGCTGGCTGCGGGGAAAGAAGGCGAAGGGCAGGCGCTGCAGGTGAGCGTTCACCGTCTGACGGATCCGCACGGAGACAACGCCGCCGAGCCGGGCGATGAGCGCCATGCGCGCCGAGAGCACGCTCGACTCGAACACCAGCACCGCGCACAGCAGCAGGACGGGGACGACGAGGTCGCGCACCTGGCCGGTGGGCAACGACGTGTCGATGAGATGGCGCAGGACGAACGGCCCGGCGGCGACGGCGGCCGAACCGAGAACGGACAGCCCGACGAGAACCGCGACGACCCGGCCC
>NZ_CDWRCM010000049.1:5051-9739 GCF_977927585.1 Frankia sp. CcWB2
TGGTCGGCGAAGAATCGGACGCTGCACCGCGCCTCGGGCGCGCCGGTCAACCGCGCGAGCGCACGCGCATGCAGGCGGATCGCCCACGACGGGACGGTCGTCTCCGGCAGGAAGGCCGTCTCCGACGGGACGGGCAGCGGCTCACGAATCACGCCGCCGAGGCTATGCCGACGCGCGCCGGGGCGGCGGACCTCCCGCCTGCTGCTGTCCCCCGCGGAGCACGACCCCGACGCCCCACCGCCCTGACGCGAGTCAGGGCGGTGGGGCATCAGGGACAGACCGACGGCGGTGGCGGAAACCGAAGGGTCGGCCGGGAGAAACCGGGGCCGGGATCCGGGAATCACCCGGGATCGTCAACGATTCCCGGACACGGGTCGTTGGACGCGCTCCTCCTCCAGACGCCTGCCTTCCACCGCGCCGGCGCCGAAGCCGGGAATCGCCAGGCCCTCCAGAGAGGCGGGCGGTCGGGAAACGCCCCGCAGCCGGAACCCCATGGCAATCTTGGTCAGCCCGACCGCCAGGGCCGTGAGGCCCACCCACAGGGCCAGCAGCGGCAGCGAGACCCGCTGGGAACCCACCACCCAGAACGCCGCCCCGATCTCCAACGCACCGACGATCAGCGGCATCCACCACTGGGCCGGGGTGGGCCGGCCCTCCGCCGCGGTGGCGTACTGCCCGGCCGCGGCCTGCTGCTCGGTCCGTCGGGCGACGAACGAGTTGACGACGTCGTAGAGACCCTTGGTCAAGAAGAACCAGGCCGCGATCCGGCCCACCGCCTTGACCGTGGGATCCGGCCAGACCAGCGCCACCACCCCGCCGGCCACGAACAGCACCGCGAGCAGCGCATGGGACCAGCGCCAGTCCCGGGCCGTCGCCGCCGCCGCCAGCAGCTCACTCACCGCGCCGAGGAGCAGGACGATCCCGAGAAGCACGGCGATCGACCGCACCGTGGTCAGATCGAACTGCGGAATGGCCAGCGCGAACAGGGCAAAAGCTGCTCCAACGGCGAGAAAACCAAACCAGGGCACATCTGTGGATCTTTCATGTGTACGACGATCTGAGGCAGTTATGTCGCTCACGATCCTATTCTCCCATCGTCGGTCACCGATACAAGGACCATTGCCGTCAGCTGGCGCTCGACATCACAGGTCAACAAGCTGATGCCCGCCACCCGGCGAACCACGCTTATCCGCTGGACATCATTCCGAACCGACGACGACGCCATATCGCCCGCGGCGCTACTCAACTCCTCCCAGCAGGTGGGTGCCGCGCTGGGGCGGGAGGCAGACCCACCGCTGCCGCCGCCACCACACGACAAGATCACCCATGGGCGGCTGCGGCACCGAACGTCATGGATCGATGACGTAGGCGTAGTGAGGGGTAAGACTTAGGGTAGGCTTTCCTTACTTGTACATTGGCTGGGTGACCCATGCAGGCCCGTCCCTCTCAGGCTCGACTGTGTTCCTCGCCCGCCACCTTGAACGGCACGGTGACCGCACGGCCGTTGTCACGGCTGAGGGCCGACTGTCCTACCGCGAGCTGGCGGCACGCGTCGACGCCGCCGCCGGTCGGCTCGGCGCCGGGCGGCGGCTGGTACTCCTCGCGGCGGTCAACACGATCGACGTCCTCGTCCTGTACCTGGCGGCGCTGTCCGCCGGGCACGCGGTCCTGCTGGTGCCGGGTGACAACGCCGCGTCGACCGACGCCCTGATCACGTCCTATGACCCCGACGTGGTGATCCGCCCCGCCGACACGCGGACGCGGATCCGCGTCGAGCAGCGGCGTGACGGCTCGAAGCACGACCTCCATCCGGACCTCGCGCTGCTGCTGAGCACGTCGGGCTCGACGGGCTCACCGAAACTGGTCCGGCTGTCGTACACGAACCTGCAGGCCAATGCCGAGTCGATCGTCGAGTGCCTCGGCCTTCGCCCCGGCGACCGCGCCGCGACGACCCTGCCCCTGTACTACTGCTACGGGCTGTCGGTCGTGCACAGTCACCTCCTGTGCGGGGCCGGTCTGATCCTGACGTCCCTGTCCGTCGTGGACGCCTGCTTCTGGGACCTCTTCCGGGACGGGCAGGGCACCTCGCTGGCTGGCGTCCCCTACACGTTCGACCTGCTCGACAGGATCGGTTTCGACGCGATGTCGCTGCCGCACCTGCGCTACGTCACGCAGGCCGGCGGTCGACTGGCGCCGGACCGGGACCGGGTGGCCCGCTACGCCGAGCTCGGACGACGCAACGGCTGGGACTTCGTCGTGATGTATGGCCAGACCGAGGCCACGGCGCGGATGGCCTACCTGCCGCCGCACCTCGCGCCGACCCAGCCCCACACCATCGGAGTCCCGGTCCCGGGCGGGTCGTTCCGGCTCGAGCCGCTGGCCGAGAGCACCGACAGCACCGACAGCACCGACAGCACCGAGGATCTGGGGCAGCTCGTCTATTCCGGGCCCAACGTCATGATGGGCTACGCGCGGACGGCCTCGGACCTCGCGCTCGGTCCGACGCTCGACGAGCTGCGCACCGGGGACGTCGCACGCCGCACCGACGACGGCCTGTACGAGATCGTGGGACGGCAGACCAGATTCGCCAAGGTCTTCGGGATCCGGATCGACCTGCAACACGTGGAGGACACCCTCGCCGGCCAGGGGCTCAGCGCCTGCTGCGTGACCGGCGACGACGCCGTCGACGTGATGATCGAGGGCGACCGGGACGCACCTTCGGTCCGCCAGCTGGTCGCGCGGGCCTGCCGGCTGCCGGAGAACACCGTCCGCGTCCACCGCCTGGCCGCCCTGCCCCGCCTGGCCACCGGCAAACCGGACCTGGTTGCGCTGCAGGAGATCGCCCGCGACGCGCGACCGGCGCGCACGACCGCGCCCACCGGACGGGACGGGCCGTCGGACGGAACAGCCGACGTACGTCGGCTGTTCGCCGAGCTGCTTCACCGCGACGATGTCACCGACGACAGCACCTTCGTGAGCCTGGGCGGCGACTCGCTGTCCTACGTGGAACTGTCACTGCGGCTGGAGGACGCCCTCGGACACCTGCCCGCCGGCTGGCACACCATGGCCGTGCGGGACCTGAAGCCGGCCACGCGACCGAAGCGCAGGGCTGGCGGCTCTGGCGGCTCGATCGAGACCAGTCTGCTGCTCCGCGCAGTCGCGATCGTGCTGATCGTCGGGACGCACGCCAACACCTTCGACACCGTCGGCGGCATCCTCGGGGGCGCCCATCTCCTCATCGCCGTCGCCGGCTACAACTTCGCCCGTTTCCACCTGACCGCGGCGCCGCGGCGCGACCGGGTCCGCGGGCTGCTCCGCAGCATCGCGTACCTCGCGGTGCCGAGCATCGTCTTCATCACCGTACTCGTGCTCGTCATGGACGAACACGGACCCGCCAACATCGTGCTGCTCAACAGCGTGTTCGGGCCGGGCCGCGCGGGCCCGCCCTGGGAGTTCTGGTTCATCGAAGCCCTGGTCCAGATCCTGCTGGTCCTCACGGCCCTGCTCGGCGTGCCGGCGTTCGACCGCTGGCAGCGGCGCCGCCCGTGGGCCGTCGCCGCCAGTGTCCTCGCCGCCGGTCTGCTCACCCGCTTCGACGTCGTGGCCCTACCGCCGGGACCACGCCACACCCAGACGTCGGTGGCGGTGCTCTGGCTGTTCGCACTGGGATGGGCCACCGCCGCCGCGACCACGGTATGGCAGCGGCTGGTCCTCACGGCGGCGGCGGCGCTCACCATCCCCGGGTTCTTCGCTGACGCACGCCGGGAGCATGTGGTGCTCGGCGGCGTGCTCCTGCTGGCCTGGACCACGAGCGTCCGCTGCCCACGCCCGCTACGCCGGCTGGCGGGCCTGCTGGCCGGCAGCTCGCTCTACATCTACCTGACCCACTGGCAGGTGTTCCCCCTTCTGCAGGACGACCATCCGGTCCTGGCGCTGCTGGCCTCGCTCACCGTCGGCGTCGCCGCGTGGAAGGTCTCGTTCCATGCCATGGGCCTTCTCGGCCGGCTCACGGCAGGCGTGCCGATCCCGCTCGGCGCCAGGCGTCTGCTCCGCGGTTCGCCCGCCAGCGCCCCCGGCTTATGCCACTCGTCACATTCCACGGCGCTAAGGTAAGCATGAGTTAACTTCTAGACCGATTAGAGGTTCGAGGTCGGTCGGACGTGTCTGTCCAGGTGAAGTGTTCAGGTGGAGGAGCCCGATGGGTTCGATAGGAAGAACCTTGGTCGTGCTGGTGACGGCCACCTGCCTGGCCGGCCTGGCCGGCCTGTCAGCGTGCGGCTCGGGGGACGACGGGAAGACAATCACGCTCTACAACGCGCAGCACCAGGACCTGATGCGGGTGATGGTGGACGCGTTCACCAAGCAGACCGGCATCAAGGTCGAGCTGCGTCGCGGCGGCGACCCCGAGCTGGCGAACCAGATCGTCCAGGAAGGCGACAGCTCGCCGGCGGACGTCTTCGTCACCGAGAACTCGCCGGCCATGACGCTGGTCGACCGCGCCGGCGGCTTCAGCAAACTGGACCGGGCCACCCTGGGCCAGGTGCCTGACCAGTACGTCCCGAGCACCGGCAACTGGGTCGGTTTCGCGGCCCGGTCGACGGTGTTCATCTACAACCGCGGGCAGGTCGCCAAGAACGAGCTGCCCGTGTCGATCATGGACCTGGCGGGACCGGCATGGAAGGGGAAGG
>NZ_CDWRCM010000049.1:10085-13149 GCF_977927585.1 Frankia sp. CcWB2
GGTGTCGCGGCGGCCGGAGCGGACTTCCAGGCCATCGTCAGCGCCGTACTCGCGGTGAAGGGCGAGAGCGCCACCGCCGAGTGGCTCGCCGGGCTGAAACGCAACGCGAAGATCTACGCCAACAACATCGCCGCGCTGCGCGCCGTGAACGCGGGCGAGGTCCCCGCCGCCGTGATCTACCATTACTACTGGTACCAGGACCAGGCGGAGTCGGGCAAGGACAGTAAGAACGTCGACCTGCACTTCTTCGGCCACCGGGACCCGGGCGCGTTCGTCAGCGTCTCCGGCGCCGGCGTCCTCGCGGCCAGCGACCAGCAGGCCGAGGCACAGCAGCTGGTCACCTTCCTCACCAGCGACGCCGGGCAGAAGGCGCTGGTCGACAGCGGTGCCCTGGAGTACGCCGTGTCCGACGCGGTCCCCACGAACCCTGCGCTGAAGCCGCTGTCGACACTCGATCCGCCCGACATCGACATCTCGACCCTGAACGGACCAAAGGTCGTCGAACTGATGCAGCGGGCGGGCCTGCTCTGAACGGTCAGCCCACGACGGCGGGATGGTGGGTACGCACCAGCCCGGCGTACCCACGCCCGCTGCTGCTGGCCTGCGTGCTCGTCGCGCTGCTCGCGGCCGTCCCGCTGTTCTTCGTCGTCGGGTACACGGTCAGCGTGGGCTGGTCGGAGGCCTGGCGGCTGCTGATCCGGCCCAGGGTCGGCGAGCTGCTGGCCAACACCACCAAGCTCGTGACCGGCGGGATGGTGGCCAGTGCCGTCCTGGGCACGGCCGCCGCCTGGCTGGTGGAACGGACGACCCTGCCGGGACGACGGGTCTGGCACGTGCTACTCGCCGCTCCGCTGGCACTGCCCGCGTTTGTCGTCAGCTACGGCTGGGTCTCGCTGACCGCGGGCGTCGAGGGATACCCGGGCGCCCTGCTGATCGTGACACTCGCCTACTACCCGCTGGTCTACCTCCCCGTCGGCGCGACCCTGCGGGGGCTGGACCCGGCGCTGGAGGAATCCGCCAGGTCACTCGGGCTCGGCCCGTGGCGGACGTTCGCCAGGGTCGTGCTCCCGCAGCTGCGCCCGGCCGTCCTCGGCGGGTCGCTGCTGGTCGGCCTGCACCTGCTCGCCGAGTTCGGCGCCCTGCAGATGCTGCGGTTCTCCACCTTCACCACGGCCATCTACGACCAGTACCTCTCGTCGTTCAACGGCCCGGCGGCGAACATGCTCGCCGGCGTCCTGGCGCTGTACTGTGCGGTCCTGGTCGGCGCCGAGCTGAGCCTGCGCGGCCGGCACCGCTACGCCCGGCTCGGGCCCGGAGCCAGCCGCACCGCGCAACCCGCCCGGCTCGGCCGGCTCACCGCCCCCGCCGTCGCCGGGCTCGGCGCGGTCGTGGTCCTGGCGCTCGGCGTGCCGCTGGTGAGCCTCGTCCGCTGGCTGCTGGTAGGTGCCTCCGCCGCCTTCCCCGTCGGCGAACTGGCCGCCGCTGCCGCGACCGCGGCCGGGCTCGGCCTCGTCGGCGCGCTGTGTACCGTCCTGTTGGCGCTTCCGGTGGCGTGGCTCGCGGTACGCCACCCGGGCCGGATCGGGACACTGCTTGAACGCAGCACCTACACGGCCAACGCGCTGCCGGGCATCGTGGTGGCGCTCGCTCTCGTCACGGTCTCGCTGCACATCCTGCCGGCCGTGTACCAGACCACCACCCTCCTGATTGCCGCCTACGCGATCATGTTTCTGCCGCGGGCCACGGTGGCGGTACGGGGCGCGATCGCGCAGGCGCGACCCGTCCTGGACGACGTCGCGCATGCCCTGGGCCTGCGCCCGGCGCAGGCCTGGCGGCGGGTCACCCTGCCGCTGATCGCCCCCGGGGTCGGCGCCGGCGCCATCCTGGTGTTCCTCGCCGTGGTCACCGAACTCACCGCGACCCTGCTGCTGTCACCCACCGGCACCGAAACCCTGGCGACCGAGTTCTGGAGCAACGTCCGCGACGTCGACTACGGCGCGGCCGCCCCCTACGCGGGGTTGATGGTGCTGCTGTCGGCCCCGGCGACCTTCCTGCTCACCCGTTCCGTCAGGAGAAGCACGTGACAGCGCTGACCGTCAGCCAGGTCACCAAGCGGTTCGGCGCCACGACAGCCCTCGCCGGGATCGATCTACGAGTGCCCGAGGGCAGTGTGACGGCCGTACTCGGGCCGTCGGGCTGCGGCAAGACCACCCTGCTACGGCTGGTGGCGGGATTCGGCGACCCGGACGGCGGGACGATCGACTTCGGCGCCGAACGGGTGTTCAGCCCCGGTCGCAGCGTTCCCGCCCAGCGGCGGCGGGTCGGGTACGTCCCGCAGGAAGGTGCCCTGTTCCCGCATGTGGACGTCGCGGCCAACATCGGGTTCGGCCTGCCCCGCGCCGAACGCCGATCCGCCGGGCGTGCCGCCGAGCTGCTCGACCTCGTCGGGCTGGACGCGAGCCTGGCCTGCCGGTTCCCCCATCAGCTCTCCGGCGGCCAGCAGCAGCGCGTGGCGCTGGCGCGGGCCCTGGCCCCGCGGCCGTCCCTGGTGCTGCTCGACGAGCCGTTCTCCTCCCTGGACGCGGGGCTCCGCCTGAACACCGCCCGCGCCGTCGTCGAAGCGCTGCGCGCCAACCGGACCACCGCGCTGCTCGTCACGCACGACCAGAACGAGGCGCTGTCACTGGCCGACCAGGTCGCTGTCATGGCCGCCGGCCGCATCGCCCAGACCGGCACGCCCCCGGGCGTCTACGCCTCACCCGGCAACCCGACCGTCGCGGCCTTCGTCGGCGCCGCCGTGTTCGTGCCCGCCGTCGTCACCGGGCTCACCGCCTCCTGCGACCTTGGTGAACTCGCCGTCCGGCCCGGGTCTCCCCAGGGCGAGGCGCGCCTGCTCGTCCGGCCGGAACAGATCAGGCTCCTCGCCGCGGCGGACGGCGACGAGAACAAGAACCAGAACGAAGACCGAAACGAAGACCGGAACGGGGAGCGGGACAAGGACCGGAACGGGGTGGTCGGCCGGGTCACCGAGGTGCGGTACTTCGGCCACGACGCCACCGTCCAG
>NZ_CDWRCM010000049.1:13238-13999 GCF_977927585.1 Frankia sp. CcWB2
CTCCGGCTCGACCGGTCCGGCCGCACCGTGACGGCGAGGGTGCCAGGGCACCAGCTCCCCGAACCCGGCACCCACGTGCGGCTGTCGATCACCGAGCCCGTCACGGCCTTCCCACCCCACTGACGCCAGGCGGGTCACAGCGCCAGGCAGGTCACAGCGCCAGGCGGGTTTGCGGGCCTCAATCAGAAACCGCGTCGCCCAGGTGACGAATGGGCTTTCGGCGCGGATCTGGTCGTACAGTGACCGCAGGCGCGCGTGGTACCGCTCGACGCTGAACTCGGGAACGGTCCAGATCACCTTCTGCAGGAAGTAGATAACCGCGCCGACGTCGAGGAACTCGGTCCGCAGGGACTCCATCCGCAGGTCGACGATCTCCAGGCCGACGGCTTCGGCCCCGCCGCGGGCGGTGTCGGGGTGACGGGTACGGGGCGCCGAGGCCGGCAGCGGTCCCAGGAAGTACTCGCTCAGCTCGAGCATGCTCGACGGCCCGACCTGCTGGGAGAAGTAGCGACCACCCGGCCGCAGCACCCGGCCGATCTCCGCCCAGCAGGTCACCACCGGATGACGGCTCACCACCAGGTCGAACGTCGCATCGGCGAAGGGCAACGACCTGTCGTCGGCGGCCACGACGGCCACGCCGCCGGGACCCAGCCGCGCGGCGGCCCGCGCGATGTTCGGCGCCCAGGACTCCGTGGCCACCGTGCGCCCGGCCAGCCGCGGCAGTCCGGCGAGAACCTCCCCACCGCCGGTCTGAACGTCCA
>NZ_CDWRCM010000049.1:14494-18774 GCF_977927585.1 Frankia sp. CcWB2
GGCCCACGGCGGCCCGACCCATCCGCTCGCCCATCAGCCGGGCGTAGCCCCAGGACGGACGCTGCTCGGTGGCCCGCCCGTCCAACCAGGAGAAGTCCCAGCCGTCCACCGGCACCGACGCCGCCTCAGCAACAAGATCGTCGAATTGGCGCGCCATAGGCCGACCATGGCAGCACATCCACGCGGTCGCGAGCGAATTTCCTGCGCCGCCTCGCGGCCACGGTCCGGACGGTTCCAGGGCAGATGCCGGTAAATCTGGGGGAGGTAGTAACGCTCCGCGGGTCGAAAAGCGTGACTACCTCCCCCAAAGTCGTCGGGGGTCGGCGGGGTGTCCGAGGCCGCGGCCATGGCCGGCTACGCGCACGACGCGCTCGGCGTACCGGCGGAGAAGATCCTGCTGGAGACCTCGGCGCGGAACACCTGGCAGAACATCAAGCTCACCCTGCCCTTCCTCGAGACGGCGGACACCGTGGCGATCGCGTCCGATCCGCTGCACGCGGCGCGGGCCCGCCGCTACCTGTGGAAACTACGCCCGGATCTCGCGGCCCGACTGGTTCCCGCCGACGACTACCGGTTCCTGGATTACTGGTGGCTAAAGCTCCCGAGGGCCGCCAACGAGCTCGGCCGGGCACTCCGCTGAGCCACGGGTAAGCCACGGGTGCCGACGCAGGGATCACTCGCCCGCCACGCCCCGCCAGAGCTTGGCCGCACGGATGAACAACGCGCCGAGCTCGCTCAGGTCAGCGAGCGTAGCTCCCGTTCACCTTGTCGCTGTCACGTTCCGTGTCGTCACGTTCCAGGACGGCCAGCCTGGAACCTCATCTTCACGTGAGGTCAAGGTGCTGTGAACAGGGCACAGGCGGAATCGGACCTCGGCACACGAGGCCGTGATCTCGACGCGACCGGGCGGGCGCCGGGGGGTAGATATCGACGGATCGTTACGAACCGGACATGACGCCGCAGCCCATCTTCGGCACGCTGGGCCGCACTGACCGTTCCGGGAACAGGTGACGAGGAAGCGGATGACCACGTTTTACGAGATCCTGGGCAGGGAGGCCTCGATCGCCGGGGTGGTGGCCACCTTCTACGATCGCATCCTGACCGATCCGGAGCTGGCGCCCTATTTCGCCAACACCGACCTGGCCAGGCTCCGCACCCACCAGGTCGCGTTCCTCGTCGCCGTGACCGGAGGCCCGAAGGCCTACGAGGGTCGTGATCTCGCGGCCGCCCATGCGGGCCTCGCCGTCACCGACGCCGCCTTCGACCGGATCGCCGGGCACCTCATTGCGGCTCTCACCGACGCCGGCCTCGGCGCCGGCACGGTCGCGGCGGTCACGAGCGCCCTGCTACCGCTACGCAGGTCGATCGTCACCGCCTGACCGTCACGTCACCGAACGACAACAGGTCCGCCGGTTGATTCGTACAGTCAGACTTATGACGTCGCCCACGCCTATGACGTCGCCGGCGGGAACCGCCCGGATCGACACCTGGATCTGGTGCGTGCGCCTGGTCAAGGCGCGATCGCAGGCGACCGCCGCCTGCCGCGCCGGCCATGTCCGCCTCAACGGCGAGCGGGTCAAGCCGGCCCATCCGGTGCGGGCCGGGGACGAGATCCGGGTGCGCCAACCCGGGCACGAACGGGTCGTCGTCGTCACCCGGATCCTGCACAGGCGGGTCGGCGCGCCCGTTGCCGCGGAGTGCTTCGTCGACCACAGCCCGCCGGTCGCGCGCGAGGTGCCGCCGGTGGTGGCCGTGCGCGATCGGGGCGCCGGGCGGCCGACGAAGCGCGACCGGCGGGCGCTGGAACGCCTGCGCGACCAGCCCCGCTGGCCGGACGCACAGTAGCGGCGCCGCTGATGCACGGTAGCGGCACTGCTACTGGGAGCCCAGTAGCGGCGCCCGGTCAGGCGAAGCCTCGGTCGAGAGAGTCCGCAATCGCCCACACACCATGACCATCCTCAGGAACCTCGCCCTGGGATTACTAACCCTGGACCACCCACCATGGGATTACTTCGCATCAACGGTATGAAGAAAATGAAGAAAACGACCGAGTACATTGCCGGTGACCGGGACCGAGCCCTGCCGCTACGTGCCGCGTAGCGTTACCCGCGCCTGCAGAATCCGATCGTGAGGTTGATCTTCCTGGACGACACGGCCGGATCGCATCCCGCCGCACCGACCGGCTCGAACTAGAGTCAGGACCATGGGGCGAGCGTCATCCGGGTTGGCTCGGCGGAATTCGCGATGAGCTAGCGTGAGCAACCGGGCGTGGACATCCTGGACCATTCGGCGGGGCAGCCCGCCCGTAATGGGCCTCCGGTCCGGTTCAGCATTGTGATGCCGACATACAACCGCTGGGACGTGGTATTGTAGAGTATTGTGGGACTCAGGCACCTCGATATGCCGTGGCCCTGCGAACTGATCGTTGTCGTCGACGGTTCCACGGATGGCACCGAGAAGGCTCTCCGGGCCGTCTCCCTGCCGTTCTCCAAGCGTATCCTGTGGCAGGAGAACGCGGGCGCGGCTGCGGCGAGAAACCGTGGCGCCGCGAGCGCGCTCGGCGAGTTCATCCTCTTCCTCGACGACGACATGGCGGCGGACCGGCGGCTCCTCGTCGAGCATGAAAAGCTTCTCGCCGACGGCGCCGACGCCGTGGTCGGCCACATCCCGATGCACCCCGCCTCGCCGCCCACGGTGCTCACCTACGGAGTCGACCGGTGGGCCCGGGCGCGCCGCCGGCGGCTGCTGCGGTCGGACGGGCGGCTGACCGTCGCGGACCTGCTCTCCGGGCAGGTGTCGATGCGGGCGTCGACCTTCGTCAGGCTCGGCGGTTTCGACACGAGTTTTACCGCCGGCGGCAGCTTCGGCGGTGAGGACACCGACTTCCTCTACCGGCTGCTGCAGAGCGGTGCGCAGGTTCGATTCGCCGCCGACGCCGTCTCCTACCAGCGTTACGTCGTTTCGCCCGAGGCGCACCTGAGGCAGTGGACGCAGGCCGGGCAGGCCGATGCCGCGCTTGCCCGAAAACATCCGGGTCTCGGTGACCTGCTCTTTGCCCAGCATGGCGGGAAGACGGTCAAAGGAATCCTCGCCAGGGCCGCGGCGGCGGCACCACCCTGGGCGTCCCGCGCCCCGGCGGGTCTCGTGCTCGGAAGGGTCAGCGCCGGGAAGGTGGACCGGCCCACCAGATGGATGTTCCTGGGACTGCGGGACTGCTCCTACTGGCGGGGAGCCCGCCAGCGCGGCGGCCTCCTGCACGCACCGGACGTGGGCCTGCGGGTCCTCGCCTATCATGCGATAGAGGACGTGTCGGATCCCCTGCTGAGCAGGTAAGCGGCCCCTCCGCCGCAGTTCCGGGCCCAGCTGACAGCCCTGCTGGACGCCGGCTTCGCCTTTGTCGGGGCCGATGAGCTCCTGCGTCATCTCGACGGCCGGCCCGCCCGGCATCAGTCCCTGGTCCTCACCTTCGACGACGCCTATGCGAGTCTGTTCGAGCATGCCGTGCCCGTCCTTCGGGAACTTGGTATTCCCGCGACGGTTTTCGTGGTCACGAAAGAGATCGGCGGTTGGAACAGGTGGGATGCGGTGAACGGCGCCGCCAGGCTGCCGCTCCTCGACGCGAGCCGGCTGCGCGCCCTTCACCGGGAAGGCTGGGAAGTGGCGGCGCACTCCCGCACTCACGGGAGTTGACGAGGATGAGCAGGGCCGGCCTGTGGGACGAGCTTTCCGCGGCGCGCAGCGACCTCGCGGCCATCGGGCTGCCGAGGCCACGCCTGTTCGCCTATCCCTACGGGGAACATGACGCGCGCGTGCGCATGATGGTGAAGAAAGCGGGATACGACGCGGCGTTCACACTGCTGACTCGGCGTGCCTTCCCGACAGCTCAGGACCGCTATGCCCTGCCCAGGATCGAGGTGGGGCGCCAGACCCGCGTTGATGCGCTCGTCGAGACGGCACGCAGACCGCAGGTTTACCGACGCCCCGACCTCGAGCGGGAACTGGGTGGGGCATTGCGTCGAGTTATCCCGGCCCAACGGACGATCCGCGGACGCGCCGGGGATCACGAGGCGAGGAGCGCCGGATGAACCCGCACGGGAATCGGGAGTCCCCAACCGGTCCGGCCGCGACCGGCCCAGCCCCAACCGGTCCGGCCGCGACCGACGAGGGTACCTGCTGCTGTCAGCTCGAGGTGTCGGCCGAGGGCGTCGTGCGCTCGGCCGTGCCGCCACGCGACCATCAGCGACGTGCGCGGGTCCTCGTCCTGCTGCACGGTGAGCCGC
>NZ_CDWRCM010000049.1:19089-21550 GCF_977927585.1 Frankia sp. CcWB2
GGCTATGCTGCGGCCGCCAGGACGGCCACCGGCATCGACGTCGATGAGCTGCTCGGCAGGGTCTGGTCGGAGTTCGGCGGGCGCATGAACGATCACCTGGTCAGCGAGGGTCTCCGCCCGCTCGAGCGCCTCGAGGCCCGCACCAGGCCTGCCGCAGCCACCGAGGCCTGCCCAAACAAGGTTCAATCCACAGATCTCGATTCCACGGATCTCGTCTCCGTCGTCGTCCCCACCAGAGACCGCAGTGAGATCCTGGCCAACTGCCTGCGTCGACTCACGGAGATCACCTATCCGGCCGTCGAGTTCCTCATCGTGGACAATGCACCGTCGAGCGACGCCACGAAGCGGGTCGTCGACTCGTTTGCGGCCACCGACGAACGATTCCGCCATGTCCCCGAACCACACCCGGGTCTCTCCCGCGCCCGCAACCGCGTGCTCGCGCTGGCGCGGGGGGTTTCCGGCGCCAGCCGGACGTTGCGTGCGTCACGGGACTCGTCTGCACGGCGAGCATCGCGAGCGCGGCCGAAGCCTACTTCGACGCCCGGGCGTCGTACTGGTCCACCCGCTGCGAGCCGGTGCTTTTCGACCTCGCCGACAACGAGCGGCACGGTCCGCTGTACCCCTACATAGGTTTCGTCGGCACCGGCGCGAATTTCGGGTTCGACGCCGCGTTCCTGCGGGACCTCGGCGGCTTCGACGAGACGTTGGGACCGGGCACCAGGAGCCGGGGCGGCGAGGACCTCGACCTCTTCGTGCGCAGGCTGCGGGCGGGCCGAGCGATCGCCTACGAACCAGCCGCCTTCGTCTGGCATCACCACCGCGCCGACGACGCGGCGCTGCTCGCCCAGATGTTCAGCTACGGCTCCGGTTTCACTGCCTTCCTGGCCAAGCTGCTTCTCCAGCGGTCGACCCGGGGTGAGGTGGTACGTCGCATCCCACGAGGCCTGCGTGGGATGGCCCGCATCGGCCATGCGACGAGCCAGCGGCTCGACGGGCGGGTCCAGGCCCCGAAGGGTGCCCTGCTGCGGGAGTTCACCGGCTACACCGCCGGACCATTGCTCTACGCCCAGGAGCGGCGAGCAGCCGCCAAGCAGTGAGACAGAAGACAACAAGGAAGGCGGTGACGTGGTGCAACGAGGAGGTCTCATGGCGCCGAATACGGAGGTCGAGATAGAGAAACTCCCACCGGAATGGGCTCTCCGCTGCTACCGGCGATCACCACGAATGGTGCAGCAAAAGGCGCAGCAGATAGCATACTGGACGTTGCGGAACGCGCCGGGACACCGGGTTTCGTGGGGAAACATGAAACGGGTCAGGCCGTTCAGCGACCGCTACGGATGGGACCGCGGGCTGCCGGTCGACCGGCACTACATCGAGCAGTGGATCAGTCGGCATGCCGACGACATCCGGGGGGTATCTCGGCCGGGTCGGCCGAGCCGTCGGCGTCGAGCGTGACAACAATGTCCCCCGATGCCACGGCAAAGCCGCAGGCCATGGCGTTGCCCTTGCCGTATCGGGTCTGGCGGACGACGACCACGCCGGGGCGTAGCTCGCGGGCCAGTCGGACGGTGTCATCGGTGGAGTTCCCATCCACCAGGATTATTTCGGCGTCCACCGGAAGTCGGCCAAATACTTCCCGCAGATTCCGCGCCTCGTTGAGCGTCGGAATCACCACGCTTACCGATGACGAATCACCCGAACCAGACAAGGACGCCCCCTGGACAGACCTGGATGGCCGGTGGACTACGGTGGAATTTCGTCCTGCCGAGCTTCCGACCACGCGCTCGTCACGCGCCGTGACTCTAAATAATGGATGTTGATAGCTCCGGAAGCCCGGTGCTGGCGTGTCGCCGACGGGGGTCGGGATATTTCCTCATCGTCGGCGGCGGACGGTACGCAACCGGCGGCCCAACCGTTTCCCCGGCCGGTCGGGGCATGGCCAGCGGATGCGTTCACCTAGACACGGACGCGGCGGCGATACGCGTCCAGACGGGGTGGCCAGACGGGGTGTCCAGACGGGGTGTCCAGACGGGGTGTCCAGACGGGGTTCTGGACGCGCGACCACTGAGGTGCGTACGTTCGCCACGACCGGCGGGTCACTGGGGCTGCTCACCGACTGGCTCACCTTCGCCGGCTACGGGAGCGGATCGTTCCAGGTCCAACCCAGCAGCAACTATGAACACCCACTGCCATCCGATGGAGCGGAGAACAACCGATATGGCCAAGGCCGGGGAAACCGCACGACGAAGGCCCGAGGTGCCTGACTCAACCGGAGGGCGGGACGAGGACCCCGCGATGCTCTCGTCGGTGGCGGCCACGCCCCGGGACACAACCATCCCGGCTATTCCGCAACAACGGCAACCAGAGCCGCCGGCAGCCGGGCCGCCGGAGTGGAAGGTCCGGCTGACCGCCAGAATCTTCATCATCGATGCCACGGCAATCACGGTCGCGCTTACCTGTT
>NZ_CDWRCM010000049.1:21649-23930 GCF_977927585.1 Frankia sp. CcWB2
CCTATGTCCTCCGGTTCGGCATGAATTCGAACCCAACCGTCCACGGGGCGTCATATCTCTCCGTCGCGATAGGTATCGGGCTGGGCTGGCTCGCCATGCTCGGCGCCGCCGATACCTATCAGACGAAATATCTGGGCATCGGAACCGAGGAATACCGGCGGATCAGCGTCGCGACGTTCCGACTGTGGGGCACGACGGCGATCCTCTCCTACGTCCTGCGCGCAGAAGTCGCTCGCGGGTTCTGTCTGGTGGTCCTGCCGCTGGGGCTGCTGCTGCTGATTACCGGTCGGATGCTCGCCCGCCGGCGGCTGGTGGCGGCTCGGCGGGCCGGCCGTGCCCGCCACCGGGTTGTCGTCGTCGGTGACCGTAGCACGGTGGCCGAACTCGTCAGCGAGTTCCGATATGAACCCGCGGCCGGATTCGAGATCGTCGGCGCATGCCTACCCCGGCAGGACGACTACTCGGCCGATTATTTTCCCTTTCCCGTCCTCGGTGCCCTGCCGGCGCTGCGGTCCGCCGTCGCCCGCGCTATGGCCGACACGGTGGTGGTCGCCTCATCCGCGGCGGTCAACATCGAAGCCGCCAAGCGGATCGCCTGGGACCTCGAGGGGACCGGTGTCGATCTCGTCATCGCGTCGAGTATGGCCGGAATCGCCGGACCGCGGGTTTCCCTGCGGCCGATCGCAGGTCTCCCCCTGCTACACGTGGAGAGCCCGGTCTATACCGGTTGGCGAAAGGTCGCCAAAGACATCTTCGACCGAATCCTTGCCGCCATGGCCCTCGTTACCCTGTCTCCGCTGCTGCTTCTCGTCGCGTTGACCATCCGGGTCGACAGCACCGGACCGGCGTGGTTTCGCCAGACCCGGGTGGGTAAGGACGGCCGCGAGTTCCAGATCCTCAAGTTCCGGACGATGTACGTGGACGCCGAACGGCGCCGGGCAGCCCTGGAGGAGCGCAACGAGGCTGACGGGCCACTTTTCAAGATTCGCGACGACCCCCGCGTCACTCGGGTCGGACGGACGCTACGGCACCTGTCGATCGACGAGCTGCCGCAACTCGTCAACGTCCTCCGCGGCGAGATGTCGCTGGTGGGGCCGCGGCCGCCGCTGCCGGCAGAGGTCGCTCAATATCACGACTCCGTCCACCGTCGATTCAAGGTCAAGCCCGGCCTGACCGGACTGTGGCAGGTAAATGGGCGTTCAGAACTGCCCTGGCGGGACGGGGTGCGGCTCGACCTCTACTATGTCGAGAACTGGTCGATCATGCTCGACCTCGCCATCATCGCCCGGACTGTTCGCGCCGTTCTGCGGCGGTCCGGCGCATTCTAGGCTGGCGGAAGGGGCGGATAGCCGGCCCGCCAGTCGGCCCGCCGAGTCCAGACGACGCGCCAGCCGCCGCTCCCGGCGCCGGCCGGCCGGCCGGTTACCGTGGCGAGGGCCGCCCGCAGCGCCACCCCGAGGAGCAGCATCGCCAGACACACCGTCCGGCGCCACCCGGTCCAACGGGTCCGCGCCAGTGTCACCTTGCCCGTCATCACCAGCACGTGCTTGTCCGCCCATCCGGCGGAGGACGCACCGCCATGGTGAACCACGACCGCGCCGGGTGTGATCACGGGATCCAGGCCGGCTCGGCGGGCCCGGATCGACAGGTCGACGTCCTCGCCGTACATGAAGAAACGGGGGTCGAAGCCACCGAGCTGCTCGAACAGCGCGCGTGGGATGAGCAACAGGCAGCCCGTCACCACCCCCACGGCCCGAACCGTGTCGCGAGGCCACGGTCCCATTGATTCGGGATCGAACAGGGCCGAACGCCGGAAGGCGGTGGACAGTCCGAGGCCGAAGCACACATGGCTCCAGACGGTCGGGACAGCCCAGCACGACCTGGGGTCGATGGTCCGGTCCGGACCGAGGGTGCGACCGCCGTAGATGCCGTGCCTCGGGTTGGCCCGCGCGAAGTCCAGCAGGTTCGCGACCGCGCCGGGGAGCACCACCGTGTCGGGGTTGAGGAGGAGCAGGTACTCCCCCTTCGCGTGGGAGGCCGCGAGGTTGACCGCCCGGCCGAAGCCGAGGTTCGTCCTCTGCTCGATCAGGTTCACCGCGGGAAACCGACCACGGATGATCGAGACAGAGTCGTCCGTGGAGGCGTTGTCCAGGACGATCATCTCGGTCGCTAGACCGTCGGACGCGGCTACACAGGACTCCAGGCATGCCGCCGTCATGGCGCCGGTGTTGTAGGAGACGATCAGGATCGAGACGTCGACGCCCATTTCCCTCTCCAGCCC
>NZ_CDWRCM010000050.1:0-1319 GCF_977927585.1 Frankia sp. CcWB2
CGACCCGCGGGAACGCCAACCAGGCGGGCCCACTCCCTCAGGGAGTGGGCCCGCCTGGTCCGGAACCGTGTCGAGCCGGCTCCTGCGATCTCGGCGCTCAGGCCGAAGGCTTCCGGAACTGTTTGATCATGGCGGCATAGCTGTCGCCGCCGTCACCCGCCGCGATCGCCCGGTCCGTCAGAGCCTTGACAAAGACAGGGATCTCGGCGTTGACACCGGCAGCCTTGCTCTCATGGTGGAGGTGCACCATGGTCGCGAGGTGGGTGTCGATGGTGGCGTCCAGAGCCGGGTAGGTGCCCTCGTCGATCTGGCCAGCGTAGGCAGCCACGAATGCCGTGCAGGCACCGATCCAGGTATTCGCGTACGGAGCGAAGGTCGTCGCCTTGACCCCGGCGGTCTCCAACAGAACAACACCGTGCAGGAAACTGTTGAGCACCCCCCACATGATGCCGAGCAGCGCGACATCGTAGAGGGAGGCAAGGCCGTGGTCCTCACCGAGGTAGCTCGTTCCCACCGGGGCAAGCACCTTCAGCGCCGACTCGATTCCGGCGAACACCTCGTCCGGGCCGCTATAGAGGAAGACGGCGTCCTTCGTCCCCACGACCGGCGGAATAGCCATGATCGCGCCGTCGATGTAGCCGAAGCCGTTCTTCGCCGCCCACTCGGCAGCATCCCTGGCAGCGGCAGAGTCGCCGGACGTCAGGTTGAGGAGCACCTTGCCCGCGAGCTTCTCGACCACCGGGTCAAGGATGGCGTGCACAGCGGTGTAGTCCGACACACAGACCACGACCAGGTCGCTGGCGGTGATCGCATCGGCGACCGAGCCCGCCAGGCGGGCACCCTTGCCAACGACTCCGGAGGCCTTGTCCGCGGAGCGGTTCCACACAGTCGTCGGATGGCCGCCATCAATGAAGGCGGCGGCAAGGGCCTGCCCCATGAGCCCGAGACCGATGAGTGTAACCGGAGCGCGATTCTCGCTCGCCATCACTGAGTACGACCTCCGAAAGACGTCACAGTAGTACGCATCTAACCACTTCCCTTGCTGGGCATGTCGGCAATCTTGGACCGCGGGCGCCACGGTTCGGGGCATGGACGACCCCGTCCGTGGCGGCGCAGATGAAATGGTCGTCGATCCGGCCGCGTCGATCAAGTACTTACCATTTGGTGACCACTTACCTTTTCGTAGGGAACCGATGGTGCCACGGCGCCCGAGATGCCACCTGACGATCACCGCAGAGTGCAGTACATTCCGGATCGAACCCACTCGCACGGAAATACTCCGTCCGACAGCCTTGTCACGGTAAGAATGCTCGCCATGG
>NZ_CDWRCM010000050.1:1649-2282 GCF_977927585.1 Frankia sp. CcWB2
GACTGGCGGCCCCCGGTGCGGTCCGGCCGGAAAACTATTCTCCGCAGGCTGTCAGTAAACGACGGGCGATCGATGTTCGGTCGAGGCACTCTCACTGCCACCGGGCCGGGCGCGAACGGCCGTGGTGACGTCGATCGCCCGGCCAGGCATCGATGTCGGCCGGAGGCGTCGTCCGGAACGAGCCGGTCCTGTCCTCGCCGTCCGGCTGGTAGGGAGCTGGGATGAGGCCGGACGCGGGGTCGTTGTGCCGGTCGGCTTCGGCAGGCCGAAACGGTTCGAGGGACAGTGTGGCGACGTGGCCCTCCGCTGCGCCCCAGGCCGGTTCCCGCCGGAACAACGCCGGTCGTCCGGTGACGACCACCAGCAGCGGCACGCCGGTCAGGCCGGTCAGGCCGGCGACGAAGCTGGAAAGCGCATGATCGGCCAGGTGGAAATCATCGACGAGCAGGGCGATCGGCCGTTCGCGTGCGACCAGCCGCAGGAACAGTTTCCAAGTGGCCGGCTCGTTCGCCGCGCCGGTCTCGCCATCGGGGCCGACGCCAGGATCGGCGCCGGGTGTGGCAGCCCAGCGCAGACCGTCCCCGCGCAGGAGCCGGGCCACCGTACAGCGGGCGACGTGCCGGCCGGCGACCC
>NZ_CDWRCM010000050.1:2524-2889 GCF_977927585.1 Frankia sp. CcWB2
CGCCCTCGCGGTCAAGCTGCGCGAAGACCTTCCGCACCCCGGAGACACCGTAGTTCTCGGCATGAATCCGCCTGATCTCCTTCAGGGTCTCTTCGTCGGTGACCGCCCGGGCCGACGGCGGCCGTTTCCCCGCGGCGTAGTAGGTGCTCGGGGCGACCTGGACACCGGCGTCCTTCAACACCGCACAGATCGGCTCGACCCCGAACTTCTGTTTGTTCTGGTCGATGTAGTCGTGGACTACCGGCGCGGGCGGCCGAGCTCCGCCGCGAAAAGCCGACGCCGACTTCAGGATCTCGTTCGCCCGCCGCAGTTCCCGGTTCTCCCGCCCCAGCTCAGCCAGCCGGGCGGCCACCTCAGTCGGCACA
>NZ_CDWRCM010000050.1:3326-12325 GCF_977927585.1 Frankia sp. CcWB2
CGCGCCCGTCCCCGCCTCGGCCCTGACCCCCAGCACCAGCCGGATCGCCCGTTCCCGCAGCTCATCGGGGTACTTCCTCGGCACGCCCATATCGTCCACTTCCTCCTGGTTTGACTGCCTCTATCAAACCCGGCACGGGACAGGCGTAGCTGGGTCAGAACAGCGGCACGCTTCCGCTCTCGGACTGGCCGAGCCGGTGGCAGGTGTCGCTGTCGCGCAGGTAGCCGAAGGAGAAGGCCTGGGCGCGTTGACGGGGGGTGCCGTGGGCGTCGGGGGCGGAGGCCACCTCCTGGTCGAACCAGCCGCTGTCGCGGGTGTCGCCGATGCTGTAGAACAGCAGCGCGCCCTGCAGCGCGTCGGTGAACGCGATGCGCTTGGCGTCGTGCGCGCTCTTGGCCTGGCGGCCGGCGAAGCAGTCGGCCTGGTTCTCCTCCGCGCGCGACACCACGCCGATCGTCCCGCCGATCCGGGCGCCCCGATGACCCAGCTCGTGCATGATCACAAACAGCGGGTAGGACGCTCCACCCGCCTGGAACAGCTCCGTCATGAAGTCGACGCTGTAGGCGACGGTGTCGTCGAGCTGGCAGTACAGTGCGTTGCCCGCGAACTGCTTGGGATCGTCCACCTGCGCGCCGCAGGCGTCCTGCGGAACCTGGCCGTCCCGGTAGGGGACGAACCGCGGCGGTGTCCACGCGTCGCCGAGCTCGCCGTGCCAGAAACTGTTTGTGCCGCCTGGGCAGCCGACCGGTTCGGAGAGGAGTTTCTCGACCCCGGCGAGGTCGGTCACCCTGCCCCCGCACTCCCCGGCGGCCGCGATCGGCACCGCCGATGTGCTCACCGATGTCCCAGACGCGGCCGTGTCCTCCGCGGCCGCGTCCGCCGCGGAGGAACCGTTGCAGCCGGTCAATACCCCGACGGACACGACGATCGCGGCCAACGCCGCCCAGATGACCCGCACGAGGCATCACCGTAGAGGCCCGCCCCGGTGCGTGGAACCCGACGTCGTCACCCTGACAGGCGCCGACGCCCTGACCTCGCCTAACCGCCGGTCGACGGCCCGGCCGCAGGCCCCGATGGGCGCCCATCGGTGGAACCGGGTGAACCGGGTGAACCCGCCCGCGCCTGTCAGGCCAGCCGGCCACGAGGCAGGGGGCGGTCCGGGGGGCCGTCAGGCGAACAGCTCGCGGATGTCGTCGGCGTCGAGCGTCGAGCTGAACATGTCACCGTCGTCCATGACGCTGGAGAACAGCCGCGCCTTCCGGTCCTTCATCGCCATCACCTTCTCCTCGATCGTGTCCCGGGCGACGAGGCGGTAGACCATGACGTTGCGGGACTGCCCGATGCGGTGCGTCCGGTCCACCGCCTGTTCCTCGGTCGCGGGATTCCACCACGGATCGAGCAGGAAACAGTAGTCCGCCTCGGTCAGGTTCAGGCCGAACCCGCCGGCTTTCAGGCTGACGAGAAAAACCGGGGCCGACCCCGTCTTGAACCGTTCGAGCACGGTGGACCGGTCGCGGGTCCGGCCGTCGAGGTAGCAGTGCTCCACACCGAGGGCGGACAACCGTTCGCGTACCTTGCCGAGAAACCCGGTGAACTGGCTGAAGACCAGGGCCCGGTGACCACTGTCGACGACGTCGGTGAGCTGCTCGAACAGAGCGTCGATCTTGGCGCACGGCAGGTCCCCGTGGTGGTCGTCCACCAGGCCAGCGTGCAGGCTGAGCTGGCGCAGCAGGGTCAGCGAGCGCAGGATCGTGAAGCGGTTGCGGTTCATGTCGTCGACCAGGCCCAGCACCTTCTGCCGTTCCCGTTGCAGGTAGGTCTGGTAGAGCCTGCGGTGCCGCGGGTGCAGGTCCACCTCCAGGACCTGTTCCTGCTTCGGCGGGAGCTCGGGCGCGACCTGTTCCTTGGTGCGGCGCGTCATCAGCGGCCTGATCCGCCGTCGGAGCTGGGCGAGCAGCTCGACGTCGTTCTGCTTCTCGACCGGCCGGGCGTAGTAGTCGCGGAAGCGGGTCGGGTTCGGGAACAGGCCGGGTGCGGTCACCGACAGCAGCGACCACAGCTCCATCAGGTTGTTCTCCATCGGGGTCCCGGTGACGGCCAGTTTGAACGGCGCCGGCAGCAGCCGGGCGCACCGGTAGGCCTTCGACTGATGATTCTTGATCATCTGGGCTTCGTCGAGGATCAGACCCGACCAGGCCAGGCTTGCGTACTCCTCGTGCTCGAGGCGGAAGAGCGTGTACGAGGTGATCACCAGGTCGGCGCCCGACACCGCCTCGTCGAGGGCCTCGCCGCGGCGCCGCTGCGTGTCGGAGATCGCCACCGTTCGCAGCCCGGGCGCGAACCGGGCCGCCTCCGCGGCCCAGTTCGACACGACGCTCGTCGGCGCGACGACGAGGAACGGCGCGAGTTCGGGATCGGCCTGCCGGGCGTGGCAGACCAGTGCCAGCGTCTGCAGCGTCTTTCCCAGGCCCATGTCGTCGGCGAGCACCCCGCCCAGCCGGTACTTCCACAGGAACGCCAGCCACCGGAAACCGTCGAGCTGGTAGGAGCGCAACGTCGCCGCGAGCGTCGCCGGCGGCTCCTGTTCGAGCTGGCCCTCGGCCCCCAGCTCCAGCAGCCCCGTCACCTGCTGGCGCCACGACCGCGCCTGGCGCTCGACCACACCGAGCCCGGCGAGCTCCTCCCACAGCCCGACCTGGAACCGACTGATCCGCAGCGGACCGCCGGGTGAGTCCTGTAGCGCCCGCGCCTCCTCGATCAGCCGCCGCAACGTCTGCAGCTCGGGCTTCTGCAGGCTGAAGTAGGCGCCGTCGGCGAGGAGCAGGTGCGACTGCCCCTGACTCAGCGCCAGGAAGACGTCCGTGAACGGCACTTGCCGGCCCTCCACGGTGACGGTGACCCCGAGATCGAACCAGTCGGTCTCGGCCTACCACGTCGTCGGTGGACAGGCCGATGAGCAGCGAGTCGCCGGCCTCTCGGTAGGCCGCCGGGTCACCGCTGACCTCGACGGCCACCCCGGGCCGGTCTGTCAGCAACGGGAGCAGCTCCGTCGTCGCGCGCATCGTGTCGACGCCGCGCAGCCGCACCCGTGGCCGCAGACCGGAACCCTGGTCACCGGCGAGCAGGGCGGCCGTGCCGGAGGGCAGATCCAGCGCCGCCAGCACGTCCCGCAACGCGTCCTGCTCCTGGCGCGGATCCCGCAACCCGTCCGGTTCCGCGGCGGGCAGCATCGTGCCGGGCGGTTCGGTGCCGTCAGGCTCCGTCGCGTACAGCGGCACGTGGATCCGCTCGCCGCCGACCTCGTAGGCCCATCCCCAGGTGAGGTCGAGCTCGTGGTCGTCACCGTAGGAGGCGTGCAGCACCAGGGCTGGCGGCGGCACCTCCGGCGGCTCGAAGGAGCCGTCGCTGGACACGACGGGGGCCAGGCGCCGCAGACGCGGGTAGAACTCCGTGCGGAAGCGGGACTCCTCGCTGCGGGGCACCCGCAGGCTCCGGTTCCCGACCGCCATCCGCTGCAGCCGCGGCGGCACCGGCTGGGCGAGCCGCGCGAGCCGGACGTGCCAGTCCCGATGGTCGTCGGAGGCCAGGACCTCCGCCCGGTCGACGTACACGACGCCATGGCCCTCGCGGCCGATGAACGAGAACACGGCGGCGTCCGTCGGCGTCCCGCCGAGGCGGAGCAGGGGAGCCACGACCAGCGACTTCGTGCTCTCGTCCCGGGTGACGTTCAGGCACAGCTCCGCGGAACCGTACCGGCTCACGTCGCCGAGCTTCTTGCGGGCGTGCACGAACCGGAGGCCGACCGCCTCGGCCTCGTCGAGCATCGGCCAGAGCTGACGGCTTTCGAACGCGCAGAGATCGAGCCGTTTCGCGCCGCCGGAAGAGTAGGAGGAGTAGTACGAGTACCCGTACCGCTCGTCGTGGGCCCGGTACACGGCGAAGAACTTCTGCAGCAGCCGTACCTGCGGCTGCTGGTACTCGCGGGTCTGGTACGCCGCGTTGAGGGCGTCCCACCCGATGGCGTTGACCCAGCCGTTCCGGCCCGGCTGCACCAGCCGGGCCGTGACCCGCAGGCCCAGCTCGGATCCGCCGCCGTGGGCCGGCGGATCCGCCGTGAAGCTCAGCTCGACGGCCAACGGCGTCGTCCCGGCGGCCCCGCCGTGCCCGCCGTGGCCGCCGCCGACGGCGGGCACGGCACCCAGCAGCTCTCCCAGGTCCTCGGTCCAGGCAGCCGACCGGGACAACCGCGGCTGAGCCGACCGCGGGGAGGACTGAGACCGCTGAGACCGCGGGGAGGACCCGGACCGCCGCGCCGATGGGCTGGGGGCCGCCGCCGCACCCGTTGCCGCGTTCGCCGTGGCCGTCGCGCCTGTCGTGGCCGTCAGCACCAGTGCCACGACGTGCTTGCAGTCGACGCCCACCGGGCAGGTGCACGAGCCGTACTGGAACGTCCAAGAGGACGGACCGTCACCCGAGAACTGCGCGCTCGTCGCGTAGACCTCGCCGCCGCTGCCACGCACCCGGCCCCGGAGGGTGTTCTCGTCGGGGTCCCAGTCGATCCTCGTGACCGCGCTCTGCTGGGCGTAGTGCACACCTCTGGCATACGAATGTTCGCCGACGGCTGTCCGGAGACCGACGGTGCCGGGTCCCTGCCACGACACGGAGAGCATGCCGCCAAGGTAGCAGGCGGTGACGGAAGGTCGCCAAGCGGCCCAACTCAGCCGTCGACAGGCATGGCCTATCGCGTCGACGGTGAGAGGGTGCTGGGGATACGTGCGCCCGAGACGAGGCCGCGGTCGAGGTCCGCCACGGTCGCGGCGCCGAGCAGTGCCATCGCGTGGTCGAATTCCACGCGCAGCAGCTCAATCATCCGTAGGACACCGGCCTCGCCGCCCGCGGCGAGGCCGTACAGGTAGGGCCGACCCACGAAGACCCCCGCGGCGCGGAGGGCCAGCGCCTTGGCCACGTCGTTGCCTCGCCGGACACCTCCGTCGAGGAACACCGTGAGCCTGCGCGCCGCCGCGTCAACCACCTCCGGCAGGATATCGATGGTCGCGGGGACGCCGTCCAGCTGCCGCCCGCCGTGGTTCGAGACCACGACACCGTCGACGCCCAGCTCGACGAGCCGGTCGCACTCGTCCCCGCGCATCAGGCCCTTGAGGAGCAACGGGCCTTCCCACAACGACCGGATCCGCTCGACGTCCTCCCAAGTGACGCAGTCCGACGACGATTTGATTGCCGCTTGGGTCTGGTTGAGGCTCAGCCGGGACGGGTCGCCGGGACGGCCGGCGCTGAATTGGCCGCGCATAAATTCGAATGTGCCCATGAAGTCGAATTTGCCGCGGATGAAATCGGTCGCCCACGCCGGCTTGCTGGCCCCCTGCAGCAGCATCTTGGGATGCGGCGGCCGACTTATGAGCTTGTTGCGGGTGTCGCGCTCACGGTTGCCCAGGACCGGCGTGTCGATGGTGATGGCCAGGGCCCGGTAACCCGCCGCCGCGATCCGCCGGACGAGGTTCCCGACCTCGGCGCGGTTGGGGGCAGGTAGAGCTGGTACCACAGCGTGCCAGTCGAGCGCGCGGCGACATCCTCGAGGGGGAAGGCTGCCACGGTGCTCTGCATGTACACGATGTCCGCCCGCGCCGCGGCCCTCGCCACAGCGATCTCCGCGGACGATCGCGCGAGGCGGCCCGTACCCGTGGGCGCCAGCATGATCGGCATCGACAGCCGCTCGCCGAACACGGTCGTCGAGAGGTCTCGCGTGGCGACGTCGGCGAGCGGCCGCGGGCGGAACTCGATGCGGTCGAACGCCGTGCGGTTACGCCTGAGCGACACCTCGTCGCCGGCTCCGCCCTCCATGGCGTCGAAAACCGCCCGGGGAAGCCTGCGGCGCGCCAGTTCCCGGAAGTCCTCGACATTGATTGCGTCCTGCACCCTCACGAACACGGACCTTTCGCTGTCGGCCTGGTCACGGGATCGCGTTCTCCCGGTCGCCAGGATTGTCAGTCACTCCGGAAGCACGCAAGCGGCAGCCGTTCACGCCTTGCGGGAGCTGGTGCGGCCGGCGAGGACCGCCCGGATGTCGGCCGCGATCTCGCTTACGATGGGTTCGCGCAGCACGGTGTCGTGGTCGCCGCCCACGGTGCGGTAGGTCGCCTCGCCGGTCAGCAGCGGGCGCCAGGCCTCCGTACGGTGCGGCGGCGAGGCGGCCGCCAGGTAGACCAGCGCCCGCCCGTTCCAGGGCTTGGGCCGGTAGAACCTCGTGAGCACCCGCGATTGGTTGTAGAAGACGTCGTACTGGTTCATGCCCTTGAACTGAACGACGCCAGCCAACGGGAGCTGGGCCGCCTGCCGGGCCCAGCCGAGCAGGACCCGTGCGGCAGCCCTTGCGCGCGCCGAGCCTATAGCCGATCCCCCCGTATGGTCCAAGGCCGGGGCCGGATTCGAACTCGTGGCCGGTCCCCCTGGAACTGGAAGCTGAGAGGGCAGCACTCCTCCCGCGAAGACGCCGGAGGACGTGTCGGGCAGGAAGCTGTCGATGAGGACGAGCAGTTCGACGTGCTCGTCGGCCTCGGTGAGGAGCCTCGCGGTTTCGAAGGCGACGAGGCCGCCGAAGGAGTGGCCGGCGAGGTGGTAGGGGCCGGTGGGTTGGAGTAGGCGCAGGGCGCGGGCGTGGCGGCGGGCGGCGGTGTGGATGGACCAGTCGGGGAGGCCGCGGTATTCGAGGCCGTGGGCTTGGATGCCGTAGACGGGGCGTTCGCCGTCGAAGTGGCGGGCAAAGCCAAGCATGCCGACGGCGAGGCCGCCGGCGCCGCAGAAGCAGAAGAGGGGCCGGCCGCTGCCGGTGGTGCGCAGCGGGACGACGGTGGGGTGGCGTAGGACGTCGGTGCCGGTATTGCGCAGGTGGGCGGTGAACTCGGCGACGGTGGGGGCGTCGGCGACGGTGGAGGTGGGGAGTTTGACACCGAGTTCGTCGGCGACCCTGGTGAGGAGCTCTTCGGCGATGAGGGAATCGCCGCCGAGTTCGACGAAGTCGTCGTGGATACCGACGTCGTCGAGGTGCAGGGCGGCGGCCCACACGTCGGCGACGGCCTCTTCCCACTGGTCGCGGGGCGGGTCCTGATTGGGTTTCGGACCGGCGGGGGGCAGGTTCAGTCGGTCGACCTTGCTGCGGTCGGTCCTCGGTAGTGCGGTGACCAGCATGACGGTGGCCGGCACCATGTAGGACGGCAGCTCGGCCCGTAGCAGGCGCCTGATCGAGGCCGGTGAGACCCGGGCGCCGGTCACGGGGACGACGTAGGCGACCAGGCGGGCCCGCTGCGTGGTCCTGTCGGCCACGACGACGGCCTCGAGCACATCTGAGCTCGCCAGCAGGGCGGACTCGATTTCGATCGGCTCGACGAGGTACCCGCGGATCTTCACGGCCGCGTCGGTGCGGCCGACAACCCTGAGCTGGCCGCTGGCGTCGATGCGCCCGAGGTCTCCGGTGCGGTAGGTGGGTGTGCCGTCCGGCCCGATGCCGAACCGCGATGCGCTCGCCGCCGCCGCCCGCCAGTAGCCCCCCGTGATGAAGTGGCCCGTCACGACGATCTCACCCGTCTCACCGGGCGGCATCTCGATGCCATCCGGCGAGACCACCCTCACCGCGACGTCGACCACCGGCCGCCCGGCCGGCATCACGCCGTCGGGTAGGTCCTCGTCCGACCAGATCGGGGCGCAGGTCGCCGTGCCGAGCTCCGAGGCTCCGTAGGAGACCAGGAACGCCGCGGCCGGCGGTAGGTGGTGGCGGGCCAACTCGACGTCGCGGGCGTAGATCGCCTCGCCGACCGACATGACGAATCGGAGGTCGTCGAGCACCTCGTCCGGCTCAAGGCAGCCGAACACGGTCCGGATCAGCGCCGGCGTGGCCACGATGCCGGCCGGCCGGGTGGTGCGCAGCCAGTCGGCTAGGTCGCGGACGCCGCGGACCCGAGGGTCGTACATCTCGAGGGTGGTGCCAAAGACCAGGCCACCGACCATCCGGTTCATCCCCGAGATGAAGGAGTAGGGCAGGAAGAGCGGCAGACGGTCGCCCGGAACCAGCCGCATCACGTCCTGGGCCTGGATGGCGTAGTGGATGCCCAGCAGGGCGCGGTGGTGCCACACGACACCCTTCGGTACTCCGGTCGACCCGGAGGTGAAGATCGGTACTCCGGTCGACCCGGAGGTGAAGATGAGCACAGCTGGATCGGTATCGGCCCGGCGCGGCGCGGTCGACGCCACCCGGTCAGCCAGCGCCGGGGACCAGTCGGCGACGCGCTCGTCGCCGACGTCGATAGTCTCCACGATCCCCGGCAGCGCGGCGGCAGTCCGCTGGTCGGCGGAGCCAGTCGGTCCGGTGACGCACACCGAGGCCCCTGCCAGTCCCACGACCTGAGCGAGACGGTCGGTGGGATGCATCCTGTCGAGGGGCACGCAAGGCCGGCCGCTCGCGATAACGCCCAAGACGGCGGCGATCCCGCTCGCGCCGTGGGGCAACAGCACCGCGACGGGCGTGTCCGGGTCGGCCGCGGCGGGCTCCCGAAGGATGCGGTCGGCGACGACGTCCACCCAGGCGACGAGCTGGGCGAAGGTAACGGCACGGTGTTCGTCGCGGACCGCCACGACGTCGTGGCAGACCGCGGCGACGGTGCGGATCCGGTCGACGACGTTTCCGAACCGGTCGTCGGGACGCAGCGGCGGCGGCACCGGCACCGGCACCGCCTGGGTGACCTGGCTTTTCCTCATGCCAGGCCTTTCCTCGCGCCAGCCAGGTCAGTGGCCTTAGGGACGGGCGGTGTTGTCATGGCGCCTCCCGGGCGGGCACTGGTATTGGAGCCGTGACCGCGCTCCGGTCCGTTCAGATCCGTTCATATCTAACACGAACGGCTTTGCGACCGACCACCCAGTCCATATTAATCATTAACGTAAGGGTATGGTTGCCATAAGGACCTGGAGCCCGCGATACGGCTCGACGCGAA
>NZ_CDWRCM010000050.1:12519-17029 GCF_977927585.1 Frankia sp. CcWB2
GAAGCGCCGCTCCGTCCCCCTATTGGCCGAGCCGGGTCTGTTGCGGCAGGGGCCGGTGGAAGCGGCCGGAATGATCGACCGGTATGCCGTCACGCCGTCACGCCGTCGGTGCCGGTGCCAGAGTTCACAGGATTCCGGCGGTACTTGCGATTGGCCCTGTCCTCTCGGGATATCGAGGAACTGCTCACCGGGCGTGGTATCGACGTCGATCGCGTCACTGTCTACCGGTGGATCCAGCTACCGGTGAATCCAGCGGCCCATGACAATCCTTCCCTATGGACAGGGAACCTCAAGTTCGCTGTCCACGGAAGCGGATTGTGCGTCGGCCACAACCAGCGACGGCTGCGTGCGGGCAGGCCGTGCCTCGCGTCGAGGTGGTCTCCCACGAGCACTGAGCCTGCGCCCTGAGCCTGACACGAGCGCGTCTCACGGGCTCAGCTACTCGGCGGGTTCGTGATCGTCGCGCCGCAGCCGCCAGCCGCGGCCCCGTTCGCGCTCGCGCTCGCGCCAGAATGCGGCGTACCGCCCGTCTCGGGCCAGGAGCTCATCGTGCCGACCGCACTCGACGACCCGGCCGCCGTCGAGGACGGCGATCTGGTCGGCGCGGACGATCGTGTCCAGCCGGTGGGCGATGATCAGGACGGTGCGGTCGGCGGCGAGCTCGGCCAGGGCGGCGTGCACGGCGGTCTCGTTCTCGGTGTCGAGGGAGGCCGTGGCTTCGTCGAGGAGCACGATCGGCGCGTCCTTACACAGCGCGCGGGCGATGGCGACGCGTTGGCGTTCGCCGCCGGACAGCAGCTGTCCGCCCTCGCCGACGCGACTGGCCCAGCCGTCCGGGAGCCGGGCGACGATGGAGTCCACCCGGGCGCGGTAGGCGGCGTCGCGGACCTGCTCCGGGGTCGCGTCCGGGTTACCGAAGCGGATGTTGTCCTCGACGGTGCCGTCGAGCAGGTAGACGTCCTGGAACACGAACGCGATGTGGTTGAGCAGCTCGGCGCTGGTGAGGTCGCGGACGTCGACGCCGCCGACGCGCACCGAACCGGAGCCGACGTCGTAGAAGCGGGCGATCAGCTTGGTGACGGTGGTTTTCCCCCCGCCGGAGGGTCCGACGAGTGCGGTGGTTCGCCCGGCCGGGATCGTCAGCGTCAGCCCGCTCAGCACTTCGGGACCCTGCGTCTCGGGGCCCTGCGTCTCGGGACCGGCGGGGTAGGCGAAGCGGACATCGGTGAGTTCGATCCCGGCCTGGCCGATCCGGCGGCCGGTCGTGGGTTCCGGGAGCGGCTCGACCGCCAGGAGCTCGTCGACCCGCTGGGCCGAGGCCTGGGCGGAGCGCAACGCGGCGCTGAGCCCGACCAGCGCGTCGAGCGGGCGGAGCAGGCTGATGCCCAAGACGACGAGGGCGGTCATCCGGGTCGGGCTGAGGCCGTGATGGGTGGTCAGCGCGAGGCCGGCGAGGAACAGGGCCGTGAAGGCTAGCTGGATACCGAGCTCGCCGAGGTATTCGCCCGGCAGGGAGCCGACGATCTCGCGCCGCGCCGCGCGGTGCTGGGCGGCCAGCGCCTCGTCCAACGCGGCCCGGCCAGCGGCGGTGTGACCGGTGGCCCGCAGCGTCGGCTGGGCGCCGGCGAACTCGACCAGCCGGCTGCCGGCCTCGGCCGTGGCGGCGTGGTTGGCCGCCTCGGTGCGTTCGGTGAGGCGGCGACCGACCGAGAGCGCGGCGAGCACGACCGGGACGGCCAGCAGCGCGGCGAGCCCGATCCGCCAGTCGAAGCTGAGCAGGAACGCCCCGATCGTGAGCGGGGTCAGGACCGCGCCGATCAGGGCCTCGGCCAGGAAGACGGTGGTGGCCACCCGCGAGACGTCGCCGATGATTAGTTGTGGGATCTGCCCGGCCGCCGGCCCGTCGAACCAGCCCAACGGCAACGCCAGAAGCTTGTCGCCGATGCGCGCGTACAGGGCGCGCCGCCAGGCCGAGGACAGTCGCAACGCCCGCGACCCGAGGTAGTAGTGGGCGAACCAGCCGGTCGCCGCCGCGGCCGTGAGCGGGATCAGCCACCACACCGCGGTGGCCGTACGGCCGTCGATCAGGGCGGTCAGCAGCGGGACGAGTACTCCGAAGGCGACGCCCTCGCTGACGGCGTAGCCGGCCACCGCCACCAGGTACCGCGCCAGCGGCCGGTGCTGGCTGGCCGGGACGAGGCCGCGCAGGTGGCCGGTCATGCTCGGCCGCCCTGCTGGGCCCGCCAGAGCTGAGCGTAGCGCCCGTCGGCGGCGAGTAGCTCGTCGTGCCGGCCGTGCTCGATCAGGCGCCCGTCGTCGAGGACCAGGATCTGGTCGGCCTCGGTGATCGTGTACAGGCGGTGCGCGATCACGAGCAGGGTCCGGCCGGCGGCCAGATCGGCCAGTGCGTCCTGGATCGCGGCCTCGGAGTCGGGGTCGGCGAACGCGGTGGCCTCGTCGAGGAGCACGATCGGTGTCCCGGCCAGCAGGGTACGGGCGATCGCGACCCGCTGCGCCTCCCCGCCGGAGAGGTGGGCGTCCTCGCCGGCCACCGAGTCGTAGCCGCGCGGCAGGGCGAGGACGCGGTCGTCGACGGCGGCCGCGCGGGCGGCGGCGCGTACCGCCGCCTCGGACGCATCCGGGACGGCCAGGGCGATGTTGTCACGGATCGAGCGACGCAGCAGGATGACATCCTGCAGCAGGAATCCGACGTGGCGGTAGAGGTCGTCCCGGTCGATGTCGCGCAGGTCGGCTCCGCCTAGCCGGATGGCGCCCCCGGTGACGTCGGCGAAGCGGGCCAGCAGCATCGTGAGCGTCGACTTCCCGGCTCCGGACGGCCCGACCAGCGCCGTCACCGTGCCTGGCCGTAGCGTCGCTCTCACCCCCCGCAGGACTTCGTGACCGTCCGGGTAGCTGAAATGGACGTCGTCGATCTCGACCGTCAGCGGGGTGCCCACCGGGCGGGCGCGGCCGGGCTCGAGGACGGGCTGCCGGGGCTCGCGCAGCAGGTCGCCGATGCGGGCCGCCGCGTCCCGGGATCGCTCGCGCAGGTCCTGGGCCAGGTAGATCGGCGTGATCTGCTCGAACAGCCCGACCCCGAGCAGCGTGAAGGCCACCAGGTCCACCGGGTCACTCCACCCGGCCGCGACCAGTCCGGTGCCGACGGCGGTGACCGCGAACACGATGGTCGCCGGGGCCACCGTCGCCCGGGCGACCCCGCGGGGCCGGAGGAAGATGCGCTGGGCCTGCTCGTCGGCGTCGGCGTACTCGGCCGCGGCGGCGGCGAACCGGGGAGCGCCCCGGCCGCCGGCGAACGCCTTGACGACGCTGATGCCCCGAACCGTCTCGAGCACGGCCGCGGTCAGCTCGTTGTTGGCCGCACCGATCCGGCTGACCTGGTCGGTCGCGCGGACCGCGAGCCGCAGGCGGATCGCCTGGGCCGCGCTGACGAGCGCCACCGTGACGAGCGCCAACGGCCAGTCGACCCAGAGCAGGTAGCCGACCACCACCGCCGGGCCGGCCACGGCCGAAGCCAGGTCCCCGCGGGCGTGGGCGACTGCGTGGTGCAGCGTCGCCACGTCGTCCTGCACCGTCGAGCGCACCCGGGCCGAGACCCCGCCGGCGAACCAGCTCAGCGGTAACGCGCTCACCTGCTCGGTCAGGCGGCGGCGCAGCAGGTAGGCGAGGTCCGCGTCGGCCAGGTGGCTGAGCAGGCTCGCCGCGGCGTACAGCGCGAAGCGCGCCACGAGCAGGCCGGCCGCGAGCCACGCCAGCGGCCATACCGGCTGCCCCGCTCCGCTCAGCAGTCGGCGCGCGATCTCCACCAGCACCACCGCTGGGGTGATCGCCAGCACCGTGGCCAGAGCTTGCAGCCCGGCCGCCAGCGTGATCCGACCTCGGACGGGACGCCGCAGCTCGGCCAAGTCGAGCGCGGCGGTGCCGGCCGCCATCACCGCCCGGCCGGGCGGGGGACCGACAGCGCCCCGAGCCGCTGTCCCAGGCGGATCGGGGAGTGACGTGGCCCGCCTCGAGCGGGGTGCCGCCGCCCTCGCCCGCGGGGGTTGCGGCGCGGCCGCGCCGCTCGGCCATCGAGCGCACGAGCTCGCCGGCCCGCACGGCGACGTTGGAGAGCAGGGTCGAGGAGATGCCGTGGGAGTGTTCGGTCGCGCCGAGCACGTACAGGTCGACGTGGACGCCGGGCGCCGTCGCCAGCCGGTAGTCGCGGTCGAGCGCCACGTGGCCGGCCGGGTCGGTCTGGCAGTGCCGGGCCATCGTGCCGAGGAGCTGGCGTGGATCTCGCGAGCGGTACCCGGTGGCGAAGACAATGACGTCCGCCTCTATTTTTTCCCGCGTGCCGGTCGGCATGAACTCGACGTCGGCGGCGACGCCGTCGGTGAGCTGACGCAGCTCGACGAGGCGGGACGCGCGAATGATGCGCAACCGTTCCCGGCCTTGCATCTTCTCCTGGTAGACACGGCGGTAGAGCTCGTCGATGAGGTCGATATCGACC
>NZ_CDWRCM010000050.1:17578-19447 GCF_977927585.1 Frankia sp. CcWB2
CTCCGATGATAGGTATTGAGCATGTCCTTCACCGGCGGCGGCGCGGCGTAGAAATCGTCCACGGCGGACGGGTCGAAAATCTGGTTCGCGAACGAGCTGTTGTCCGCCGGGCTGTAACCGTACCGCGAGAAGACGGCCACGACTTCAGCCCGCGGATACTTCGTGTGCAGGAATTCGGTCACCTCGGCCGCGCTCTGCCCGGCCCCGACCACGACGAACCGGTCGCGCACCGGCGATGGCAGGTTCGCGACCCGGCTGAGCAGGTCGTGGTTGTGCCAGACCCGTTCGGACAGCTCGATGCCGGCTGGCGCCGTCGGCTCGAGCCCGACGGCGATGACGACGCCGCGAGCCCGGCGGACGACCGTCTCCCCGGTCGTCCCCCGCACCCCGACGACGTCCACCATCCGGACCTCGCCGTCGACGGTGACCGGCCGGATGTCGACCACCCGCGTGTCGTACTCGACCAGGTCATCCAATCGGCGGGCGGCCCATTCCAGGTAGTCGTGGAACTCTTGGCGCAGCGGGAACATGGTCTTGTAGTTGATGAAGTCAACCAGGCGGTCCCGCTCATGCAGGAACGACAGATAACTGAAATCGCTGGCCGGATTCCGCAGGGTTACCAGGTCCTTGAGGTAGGATACCTGCATCGTGGCCCCGTCGAGGAGCATTCCCCGATGCCAGCCGAATCGGGGCTGGCGCTCCAGGAAAGACACCCTCAGCGCCGCCGCCGGGGAAACGCGCGCGTTGTGCTCCGTCACGGCGATCGCCAACGCCAGGTTCGAAGGGCCGAAACCGATTCCGACGATGTCCCGAATGCCGATGTCCGTGGACGCCGGACCTCTCACCACACCCGATCCTCCGGTCCCTGGGCGCGCCGCCCTTTCCCGTCGGTAACGAGAAGCGTACGCTAATCCGGTAAAGTAAGGCTTACCTATCTTCTGGGGTGACCTCCCTGGGTGTCAAGCACGCTCCGGCGGCGCCATCGGCCGGGCCCGCGGCCGCCCCTGACTAGACCCCGGCTGGCTGGACCCCGGCCCGCGCTACCGGCGCCGGGCGGCCGCTGGACGTGACCGTGAAGTCAGGTTAGGCTCTCCATAGGTAAGTTAACCTATCTTTACAAATTTCGCCAGATTGTGAGGCGGGCGGTGCGAGCTGTCGCGGAGGCTGAGGCGACGGTGCCGCGCCCGCCCGATCCGGCGGCAGCGGCCCCGCCCGGCCGGCGGCAACGGCGGCAAGGGGGCGCGCTCGGATCACGGAGAGTGCGTGTCTGCGGCCTAGTAGTGACGTCGCTCGCTCTGGTCGGGATGTGCGTCCTCAGCGTCTGGGTCGGCGCCAACCACCTGCCGTTCACCGTCGTGTGGCGGGTCCTGTGGCACGACGACGGCTCGTCCGCCGCGCTGGTCGTGCACAACCTGCGGATACCGCGCACGCTGCTCGGCCTGGTGGTCGGCGCCGCGCTCGGCGTGGCCGGGGCCCTCAGCCAGGCGTTGACCCGCAACGATCTGGTCGAACCGGGGATGCTCGGGGTCAACATCGGCGCGTCGGCCGCCGTCGTCGTCGGCATCTCGGTCTTCGGCGTCACGAGCCCGAGCGGCTACGTGTGGTTCGCGCTCGCCGGCGCCGCCCTGACCGCGGTCGCCGTGTTCATGATCGGCGCGACCGGCCGCGCAGCGACGACGCCGGCGACCCTGGTGGTGGCGGGCGCGGCCGCCGCGGCCGTCCTCGGCGCGTTCGTCAACGCCGTGCTGCTGATCGACACCAAGACGTTCGACCAGTTCCGGCACTGGGACGTCGGCTCGCTGGCCGCGCCGGGATCGACCGGGCTGCAGGCGACGGCGCCGTTCATGGCGGCGGGACTCCTGCTCGCCC
>NZ_CDWRCM010000050.1:19546-21104 GCF_977927585.1 Frankia sp. CcWB2
CCCCCTTACCCGCCCGTTGAACGCGCTCGCGCTGGGTGACGAGGCCGCCCGCGGCCTGGGTGTCCGCCTTCACCGGGCCCGGATGCTGGGCGTGCTCGCGGTCGTCCTGCTCTGCGGCGGGGGGACCGCCGCCGCCGGGCCGATCAGCTTCGTCGGCCTGGCCGTGCCGCACGCCGCCCGCGTGATCGCCGGACCGGACAACCGCTGGGTCCTGCCCTACTCCGCCATGCTGGCCCCGATCCTGCTGGTCGGATCGGACCTGGTCGGACGGGTGATCATCGCTTCAGGTGAGCTGCAGGTGGGGATCATCACGGCCTTTGCCGGAGCTCCGGTGTTCATCGCGTTGTGCCGCCGCGCGCGGCTGGGCCGGGCGTGACCGGCATCGCGCCGGCCGGCCCGGTCGACCGTCCCGCCGCCGGCGCCCTCCCGCCGCCGCGGCGTCCCCGGGTGGCCCGGTTCGGCGCCGACGCGGTGTCCGTCCGGATCTCTCCCCGCGCCGTCGCGGTGAGCGCCGGCTTCACCCTGGTGATCGTGGCCGTCGGCGTCGCCACGCTCACCACCGGGGACTACCCGATTCCGGTGGGTGACGTCGCCCGCGCCCTGCTCGGGCACGGCGACGGCGGCACGGACTTCGTGGTCAACACCCTGCGGCTACCGCGCCTGCTGACCGGGCTGCTGGTCGGCGCCGCGCTGGCCCTGTCCGGATCGATCTTCCAGAGCGTCTCGGGCAACGTGCTGGGCAGCCCGGACATCCTCGGCTTCACCACCGGCTCGGCCACCGGGGCGATCATCGTCCTGCTGGTCCTGCGCGGGGACGCCGCCGGGGCGTCGCTGGGCGCGTTGGTCGGCGGGGCCGCGACCGGCGCGGCGGTCTACACGCTGTCCTACCGGCGCGGGCTGGCCGGGCCGCGGCTGGTCCTGATCGGCATCGCGGTCGCGGCGCTGCTCAACGCGGTCAACTCCTATCTGATCACCCGGGCGGCGCTGGCCGACGCGGTCGCCGCGCAGATCTGGCTGATCGGCAGCCTGGACAGCCGCGGCTGGGCCCAGGTCCGGCCGCTGGCCCTGGCCCTGGTCATCCTGACGCCGATCGGCCTCTACCACGGCCGCCGGCTGGCCTACCTGGAGCTGGGGACGGACACCGCCAAGGCGCTCGGGGTGGGCGTCGAACGCTGCCGCCTCACGCTGATCGCGGTCGCGGCGGCGTTGGCCGCGGTCGCGACGGCCGCCGCCGGGCCGGTCGGCTTCGTGGCGCTGAGCGCGCCGCCGCTGGCCCGCTGGCTCACGGCGGTCTCCGCGCCGCCGCTGGTCTCGACCGCGCTGGCGGGGGCGGCACTGGTGACGGTCGGTGACCTGGTCGCCCAGCGACTGTTCGCCCCGACCCAGCTCCCGGTCGGGGTGGCGACCGGCGCCATCGGCGGGGTCTACCTTGCCGTCCTGCTGATCCGGCAACGGCGGCGGGCGTGACGCCGCATCGGGGCGCGCGGCGCCCACCGGCGGACGGGACCGAGCCGATGACGGAGGACGCCCCATGACGCGGCTGAGCGCGCGCGGCCTC
>NZ_CDWRCM010000050.1:21625-24404 GCF_977927585.1 Frankia sp. CcWB2
ACCTTGGCCTACGACCAGCGGGTGGTGGCCCGCGAGCTGGGGATCGACATCCCGGACGGGGCGTTCACCGTCATCGTCGGACCGAACGCCTGCGGCAAGTCGACGCTGCTGCGCGCGCTGGTCCGCCTGCTGCGGCCGAAGGCGGGCGCGGTGCACCTCGACGGCGCGCTGATCTCGTCGTACTCGACGAAGGAGGTCGCGCGCCGGCTCGGCCTGCTGGCCCAGTCCGCGACCGCGCCGGCCGGCATCACCGTGGCCGACCTGGTCGCCCGCGGCCGCTACCCGCACCAGCGGCTGCTGCGCCAGTGGTCGCGGGAGGACGAGCGGGTCGTGGCCGAGATGATGGCCCGGACCGCCGTCGCCGACCTGGCCGACCGCCTGGTCGACGAGCTGTCCGGCGGCCAGCGCCAGCGGGTGTGGCTGGCGATGGTCCTGGCCCAGCGGACGCCGATTCTGCTGTTGGACGAGCCGACGACGTTCCTCGACATCGCCCATCAGGTCGAAGTGCTGGACCTGTGCGCCGAGCTGCTCGCCGGCGGCGACCACACGCTGGTGGCGGTGCTGCACGACCTCAACCAGGCCAGCCGGTACGCCGACCACCTGGTGGCGATGCGGGACGGGCGGATCGTCGCCCAGGGGCCGCCGGCCGAGATCGTCACCGCCGCGCTCGTCGCGGACGTCTTCGGCCTGGCCTGCCGGATTATCACCGATCCGGAGTCGGGGACGCCGCTGGTGATCCCGCTGCGGCCGCGGCGCTGGCCCGGCGGTGCGCCCGGCCCAGAGCCCGGCCCAGAGCCCGGCCCAGAGCCCGGCCCAGAGCCCGGCGGTGGCCGTCCCGGCGCCCACGTCTGGCGGAACGGCCGACCCGCTCACGGAGCCGAGCCGGTCCGTCCAGATGGGTTGACGGGGCTGGGTTACTTAGGTTAGCTATACCTGACTTTATCGGGCAGGTAGCCGCTGCCCGCTGTCTTCGACCAGGCGGGCACGGGCTCCCGATCCCGCCGGCCCGACATCGGACGCCGGTGCCGGACGCCGGTGCGCCGGACGGTCGTCGGACGACGCGGGCACGAACCGGTCAGGACGGTGCTGGGTTGGACGGCGCGACGGGTAAGCGACTGCTCAGGACGCAGCTGTCGGCGCGGCGGGGGCAACTCGCCCTCGGCGGCGCGGCCACGGTGGTCCAGCAGACGGCGATGCTCGCCCTCCCCTGGTGCATTCAGCGCGCGCTCGACCAGGGCATCACCCCGCGATCGGTCCACGGCACGCTGACCTGGGCCGTCCCGACGGCGGTCGTCGCCGTGGTGTTCATGCTCGGCGGCGCTGGCGGCCTGTGGTGGTCGGGCCGGGCCGCGAACCGCGTCGCGCACGCGCTGCGGGCCGCGCTGGTCGAGCGGGTGGCCGCCTTCGACCGCCCCGCCATGGCCCGCTACGGGCACGGTGACCTGGCCACCCGGGTCACCCGCGACGTCGACCTGATCCGGCTGTGGGTGCAGAGCCTCGCCATCTGGGTCCGGATCGTCGTGACCATCGTGGTGGTCCTGCCCGCCTTCGCGTTGCTGGACTGGCCACTGCTGATCGTCGGGGTGGTGACGATCCCGCTGGCCGCGTTGGCCAACGCCTACTTCCCCGGCCGCTTCGACGCGGCGAACGAGAAGCTCTCCGAGGCGTTCGCCGCCCGTGCCGACGCGGTGGAGGACCTGCTCTCGGCCAGCGCCGCGGTGCGCGGCCTCGGCGGTGAGGCGGCTCTTGCCCGTCGCCACCACGACCGCAGCGCGGTCCTCACCGACCACACCATGACCGCCGCGCGCATCTCGGCGTCCTGGACCGCCGTCCCGCCGGCCGTCCCCCGGCTGGCGATCGCGGCCGGCCTGGCCATCGGGGGGACGGTGGCGCTGCGCGGCGGCCTCACCGTCGGCGGCCTGGTCGCCTTCACCTCCTGGATGACCACCCTGACGCTGGCGGTCACGGTCGCGGTCGACCTGCTCTCGGCCCGGGGCCAGGCCCGGGTCGCGGCCGGGCGCATCGCCGAGATCCTCGAGACCCCGGTCACTGACGACGACCCGGCCGACGCCGAGACCCCGCCGCCAGGCGGGGCCCTGCTCGCCGCCGGGCTGACCGCCCGGCGCGACGGCCGGCGGGTGCTCGGACCGGTCGACCTGCGCGTCGGTCCGGGCGAGTTCGTCACCGTGACCGGACCGACCGGCGGCGGCAAGACCACGCTCGCCCGCCTGCTCTGCCGGCTGGAGGACCCGGCGACCGGCTCGGTCAGCCTGGGCGGCGTCGACCTGCGGCGGGTCTCCCGCCTCGAGCTGGCCCGCCGGATCGGCCTGGTTCCCCAACGGCCCCTGATCCTGGCCGGCACGGTGGCGGACAACCTCCGGGTCGGCCGCGAGGTCGAGCTGGACGAGCTGCGGGCGGCCTGCGCGGTCGCCGCCGTCGACGACTTCGTGCTGAGCCTGCCCGACGGCTACGACACCGAGCTCGGAGAACGCGGGGCGACCGTCTCCGGCGGCCAGGCCCAGCGGCTGGCCCTGGCCCGCGGGCTGATCGGCCGGCCGGACGTGCTCATCCTCGACGACGTGACCGCGGCTGTCGACGCCGTGACCGAGGCGACGATCCTGCGGGGGCTGCGCGCGTGGTCGCCGCAGGCCGCCCTCGTGGTGATCTCCCACCGCCCCTCCGTCCTGGCCGCCGCCGACCGCGTGCTCCGGCTCGGGCCGGACGGCGTGCCGGCGGCGGGCGCCGGGCCGATCGGGGGCGCGCGGCAGGCGGCCGAGAC
>NZ_CDWRCM010000051.1:0-8507 GCF_977927585.1 Frankia sp. CcWB2
CAGCAACAGATCCCGGCAGCTGGTCCCCCGGCGGACCCGAAACCCCCCGTGGAGCCGAACCCGCCGCTTCCGCGCACCGAGGCCGGCAGCTCATCGACCTCCCGGAACACGGCGTGCTCCACGCGCTGCACGACCAGCTGGGCGATCCGGTCGCCCCGATGTAGGGTGATCATGTCAGATCGGTCGGTATTGATCAGAATGACTTTGATTTCTCCACGGTAACCGGCGTCCACCGTTCCCGGGGCGTTGACCACGGACAGGCCGTGCCGCGCGGCCAGGCCACTGCGCGGATGGACGAACGCCGCGTACCCGGCCGGCAGGGCGATGCTCAGGCCGGTTCCGACCGTCGCCCGCTCCCCCGGGCCGAGCGTCACATCCTGGGCCGTCACCAGGTCCGCCCCCGCGTCCGACGGCTGGGCGTACGCCGGCAGCGCCAGCTCGCGGTCCGACCGGCGGACGAGGATCTCCACCCGACCCGGTACGGCGGGCGCGGGCTGCGCGGCGGGCTGTACGGCGAGTGGCACCGCGGACGCGGGAGGCGGGGCGGTGGGCGTCGTCGGATCGGTGGCGGTCATGGCTCTCCTGGTCGAGGGTGCCCGGTCCGGGCGTGACCCCCACGCTAGGCCATGGCCCTCGTACCGCCATCGGCCTGCCGGTCCGACGGGCCGCAGCGAGCCCCGGACTCCGGCGGGCGTATCCCGGCGTGATCGGATAGCAGATGATCCGAGAGGCTAAGACGATCCGAGGGGCTAAGCAGGCCGGTCGGGGTAAGCAGGGGGCGGGCGGACCGGCATGGTCCTCGCCGAGGAACGAGAGGTGCGGGGTGGCGAAAGCAGCGTCAAAGCTGGGATGGAAGATCGTCGGCGGAGGGGCGACCGCGCTCGCGGGCATGGCCGCGAGCCGAGTCGTGAGCGCCCTATACCGCAAGGTGCGCAAGTCCGACCCGCCGGCCAACCCGGCGGACCCGGACACCGCCTGGACGGAGGCCGTCGCCTGGGCGGCGATCTCGGGTCTCGCGATCGGGATCGGCCGGTTGGCGGCCGAGCGCGCGGCCGCGCGCGGATGGGCCCGGGCGACGGGTTCACCACCGCCCGGCATGCTCCACCCGAAGACCTCCTTCTCCGAGGACTGAACGGCATCCGAGGACTGAACGCGTGACCGGCGAGCACTGATGAGCGGCCGGCCACGAGCGGCTCTCCGGGGCACCCGGCTGCTCCTTTCCGGGCACGATGGGATCCACCGGTGCGCCGTCCGGATCGGCGGCGTCACGATCAGCGGGAGGCTCGGATGGCCGTGTACGCCCTGGGGGACGCCGTCCCCACCATCGATCCCACGGCCTACGTCCATCCGGACGCGACGGTCATCGGCACGGTGACGATCGGGCCCGAGTCCACGGTGTGGCCGGGCTCGGTGCTGCGTGGCGACTACGGGACGATCGAGATCGGCGCCCGTACGTCCATCCAGGACGGCACGGTGATCCACTCTACCGAGGAACTCACCACGGTGGTGGGTGACGACTGCACGGTCGGGCATCTGGCTCATCTGGAGGGTTGCGTCGTCGAGGACGGCGCCCTGGTCGGTTCCGGTTCGGTGGTGCTCCACCGGGCCCGGATCGGCCGGGGTGCGCTGGTCGGCGCGGGCGCGGTCGTCGTGGGCGGCACGGTCGTGCCGCCGGGCGCGAGGGCGCTCGGCGTGCCAGCGAAGATCCTGCCGGATTCCGTCGCCCCGGGTGCCCTCGCCGCCGGGGCCGCGATCTACGTGGCGAACGGCAAGCGATACCGCGAGCAGCTACGCCGGATCGACTGACCGGTCGACCGCCGGGCCACCCACGCCTCGCCCGGCCCTCCCGGCGGATCCGCCGACGGCCCGACGGCCAGTGCGCCCGAGGTCTCACCGTCGGGTCCCCGCCCAGGTGAGCGGATGTCTCAGAGAGTGTCACAGCCGACGCCGCGCCACGTAACGGCGCATTCCTACCGTCGTGGCATCACCCGCACCTCGGAGGATCATCTATGAGCGCCACGCTGGAAGGCGTCCCGACTACCGGCACCGTGACCGGTCCGTCCCGACGCGGCCGCTGGATCGACGACTGGCGGCCCGAGGACCGCACTTTCTGGAACAACGGCGGTTCCCGCATCGCCCGCCGAAACCTGATCTTCTCGATCCTGGCCGAACACGTCGGGTTCTCGATCTGGTCGTTGTGGGCGGTGACGGTCCTGTTCCTCGGACCGGCCTACCACATCGACCCGGCCGGCAAGTTCCTGCTGACCTCGCTGCCCGCGCTCGTCGGCTGTGTGCTGCGGATCCCCTACACCTTCGCCGTCGCCCGGTTCGGGGGGCGTAACTGGACCATCTTCAGCGCGGCGGTGCTCCTCGTGCCGACGATCCTCGCGGCCGTCGTTCTCTCTCCCGGCGTCTCCTACCCCACCCTGCTGATCGTCGCCGCGGTCGCGGGGGTCGGAGGCGGCAACTTCGCCTCCTCGATGACCAACATCAACGCCTACTATCCGGAGCGGCTGAAGGGCTGGGCCCTGGGACTGAACGCCGGCGGCGGAAACCTGGGGGTGGCCGCGATCCAGCTTGTCGGCCTGCTCGTCCTCGCCACCGCCGGCAAGGACCACCCCCGGGTCGTCCTTGCCGTCTACATACCGCTGATCGTCCTGGTGACGCTCGGCGCGGCGCTGTTCATGGACAACCTGTCGAGCGCGAAGAACGACCGGGGCGCGATGCGCGACGTCGCCCGTGACGGTCACACCTGGGTGATGTCGCTGCTCTACATCGGCACGTTCGGGTCGTTCATCGGGTTCGGCTTCGCGTTCGGCCAGGTGCTCCAGGTGCAGTTCCACGACCAGTTCAGCACCCCGATCAAGGCCGCCTACCTGACCTTCCTCGGTCCGCTGCTCGGCTCACTGATCCGCCCGGTCGGCGGCATCCTGGCGGACCGCGTCGGCGGAGCGAAGGTCACCTTCGCCAACTTCGTGGCGAAGGCGGCCGCAGCCGCGATCGTGCTCGTCGCCTCGCTGACGGAGTCGCTTCCCCTGTTCCTGGTCGGGTTCATCGCGCTGTTCGTCTTCAATGGTGTCGGGAACGGGTCAACGTACAAGATGATCCCGGCGATCTTCCAGGCGAAGGCGCAAACCACCATCGACGCCGGTGGCAACCCGGTCGCGGCGCAGCACTCGGCCCGGCGGCTGTCCGGAGCCCTCATCGGCCTGGCCGGCGCGATCGGCGCGTTCGGCGGGGTGCTGGTGAACCTGGCCTTCCGGCAGTCGTTCCTGAGCTACCGGACCGGCGACGCGGCCTACATCTCCTTCATCGCCTTCTACGCGCTGTGCTTCGTGGTTACCTGGTTCGTGTATCTGCGGCCGTCCGCCAAGCGCCTCGCCGGCATCTGATCCCGTCTGTGCCCTGTGTTCAGGCCAGTTCGACGGCGACGGCGATCTCGCCGCCGGTCGGGCTCAGCGTGAGCTCCCGGATGCTGCCGGCGCTGCGCAGGTCCGCGGCCACCGACTCGACGAGGGCGACGAGGTCGGCCTCGCCGCTGATCAGGACGCTCGCGACCTCGGCCTTCTGCGACACCTTCGCCTCGGACTTGGCCCGGCGGACACCGGACAGCGCCGCCCCGACGGCACCGAGGAGCTCCGCGCGGGCGCCCTCGGCGAGCTTGCGGATCTCGGCGGCGTCCGGCCAGCTCGCCCGGTGCACCGAACCAGGACGCCACCAGGACCAGACCTCCTCGGTGACGAACGGCAGGACCGGGGCGAACAGCCGGAGCAACGCCGACAGGGCCACCGAGAGCGTGGTGTGCGCGGAGGCCGCGCCCGCCGCCCCGGAGGAGCCGTACGCCCGGCCCTTCACGAGCTCGACGTAGTCGTCACAGAACCGCCAGAAGAACGACTCAGTGACCTCGAGGGCCCGGGCGTAGTCATAGCTGTCGAAGGCCGCGGTGGCGGTGTCGACCACGTCGGCCAAGGCGGCCAGCAGGGCCCGGTCCAGCGGTTCACTGGCCGGGGCGGGGGCCGCCCCGGCGTCGGGGGTCACGGCGAGACCGAGCGCGAACCGGCTGGCGTTGAGGATCTTGATGGCGAGCCGGCGGCCGTTCTTCATCTGGCCGACGTCGAAAGCGGTGTCGGTGCCCGGCCGCCCGGACGCCGCCCAATAACGGACCGCGTCCGACCCGTGCTCCTCGAGCAGGCCCATCGGGGTCACCACGTTGCCCTTGGACTTCGACATCTTCTTACGGTCCGGGTCGAGGATCCAGCCGGAGATCGCCGCGTTCGACCAGGGCAGCACGCCGAACTCGGCGTGGGTGCGCACCACCGTCGAGAACAACCAGGTCCGGATGATCTCGTGTGCCTGCGGGCGCAGGTCCATCGGGAAGACCCGGGAGAACAGATCGGTATCGTGCTCCCAGCCACTGGCGATCAGCGGGGTGAGCGAGGACGTCGCCCAGGTGTCCATCACGTCGGGGTCGGCGGCAAACCCGCCGGGCACGCCCCGCTGCTCGGCGGTGTACCCGGGCGAGACGTCGCTGGACGGGTCGACCGGCAGCGACGCCTCGTCGGGCACGATCGGCGCGTCATACCGCGGCGCACCGGCGGCGTCCAGCGGGTACCACACCGGGAACGGCACGCCGAAGAACCGCTGCCGGCTGATCAGCCAGTCGCCGTTGAGGCCGTCGACCCAGTTCTCGTAGCGGACCTTCATGTAGTCCGGGTACCAGCGCAACTCCTGGCCTCGTCCACGCAGCGCGGCCCGCAGCGGCTCGTCCCGCCCGCCGTTGCGGAGGTACCACTGGCGGGTCGTCACGATCTCCAGCGGCCGGTCGCCCTTCTCGTAGAACTTGACCGGATGGGTGATCGGCCGCGGCTCGCCGAGCAGCGCGCCGGACTCGGCGAGCAGTTCGACGATCCGCGCCCGGGCGCTGTGCACGGTCTTTCCGGCGAGCTCGGCGTACCGCTCCCGGCCGGCCGCGTAGGTGACGGCGTCCGGTGGGTCCGGGATGAACCGGCCGTCACGGCCGATCACCGCACGCGCCGGAAGTCGCAGCTGGCGCCACCACGTCACGTCGGTGAGGTCGCCGAAGGTGCAGATCATCGCGATGCCGGATCCCTTTTCGGGGTCGGCCAACCGGTGCGCGACCACCGGGACCTCGACGTCGAACAGCGGGGTCCGCACCGTGGCGCCGAACAACGACTGATAACGCGGGTCGTCCGGATGGGCGACCAGGGCGACGCAGGCGGGCAGCAGCTCGGGACGGGTCGTCTCGATGACGATCGGGTCCGCCGGGTCCAGCCCCTCGCCCTGGGCGGAGACGCCCGACCGGGGGAAGGCCAGGGTGTGGTACGCGCCGGGGCGGTCCCGGTCCTCCAGCTCGGCCTGGGCCACTGCGGTGCGGAAGGTAACGTCCCACAGCGTCGGGGCCTCGGCAAGATAAGCCTCACCGCGAGCGAGGTTGCGCAGGAAGGCCCGCTGCGCGACGGTCCGCGACCGGGCGTCGATCGTTGCGTAGGTGTGCGACCAGTCGACGGAGAGCCCCAGCCGGCGCCAGAGCTGCTCGAAGCCCTTCTCGTCCGCCAGGGTCAGCCGCTCGCAGAGCTCGACGAAGTTGCGTCGCGAGATCGGGATCTGCTCCTTACCGGGCTTGTCCGGCGGGGTGAAACCCGGGTCGTAAGGCAGCGACGGCTCGCAGCGGACAGCGAAGTAGTTCTGCACCCGGCGTTCGGTCGGCAGCCCGTTGTCGTCAAAGCCCATCGGGTAGAAGACCTCGCGACCCCGCATCCGCTGGTAGCGGGCGATCAGGTCGGTGTGGGTGTACGAGAAGACGTGCCCCACGTGCAGGGAACCGCTGACGGTCGGCGGCGGGGTGTCGATGGAGTAGACCTGCCCGCGGTCGACCGTCCGGTCGAACGCGTAGGTGCCCTCATCCTGCCATACCGTCGACCAGCGCGCCTCGATGCCGTCCAGGCTCGGCTTCGCCGGGACCGCGCGGGTGGACCGTTCCGTACCGTCTGTCGCGACCACAAGCAACGATCCTACGGGCGCCTCGATCGTGGTCACCGACCACCGAGGTCCCCCGGTCGGCGGACCGGCGAGGTTCCGGCCCGGGCACGCACCCCTGGGCCGGAGCCGGAGCCGGGAACGGGAACCGGAAGCAGTCGACGGACGTGACGCCTCTCACATTCCACGGGGAGTGCACGACCGGCCGTCTTGGCAGGATGAACCGTTGAACGGACCGTACTCCCGTGCCGATCCCCACTCCCGTGCCGATCCCTGGAGCGCCGGACGATGAGCGACCTGCCAGACCCGGACGAACTGCTCGCCATTGCGCTGACGATCGCCCGTGAGGCGGGTGACCTGCTCGCGCGGGGCCGGGAGGGCACCGTGGCCGCGGAGACGACGAAGTCGTCTCCCACCGACGTCGTGACCGCCCTCGACCGCGCCTCCGAGGCGCTCGTCGCCCGACGGCTCGCCGAACTGCGCCCCGGCGACGGACTGCTCGGCGAGGAGGGTTCGGACTCCGCCGGCACGACCGGGGTGCGCTGGGTCGTCGACCCGCTCGACGGTACGGTGAACTTCCTCTACCGGCTGCCCAACTGGGCGGTCTCGATCGCCGCCGAGGTCGGCGGGGAGGTCGTCACCGGAGTTGTGCATGCCCCGGCGCTGGGCGTGACCTACACCGCCACGCGCGGCGGCGGATCCTACCGGGACGGGGAACCGCTGACCGGGTCGGCGGTGACGACGCTGGCCGGCGCCCTCGTCGCAACGGGTTTCGGCTACACGGCGTCCCGCCGGGCCGCGCAGGCCGCTGTCGCCAGCCGGGTGGTGCCCCGGGTGCGCGACATCCGTCGGATGGGTGCGGCATCGCTGGACCTGTGCGCGGCGGCCGGCGGCCTCGTCGACGCCTACTACGAGCGCGGGCTGAAGCCCTGGGACCAGGCCGCCGGCGGCCTCGTGGCGGTGGAGGCCGGGCTGCGGGTCGGTGGGCTGCACGGCCGGCCGGCGGGCGAAGATCTCACCGTCGCAGCCCCGCCGGCCCTGTTCCCGGCGCTGACCGCCCTGCTCGCCGAGGATCCCCCCGCCGACCGAGACTGAGGTCCCCGACCGGCCCGCCGCTCACCACCGGCCCGCCACTCACGGCCAGGGCACGACGTCGTCGACTCCGGCTGCGACGAGCGCCCGGCTGAGACCGCCGCGAGAGCGGATCCCGAGCTTGCGGTAGACTCGGGTGAGATGGGTCTCGACCGTCTTGCGGGACACGAACAGGGCGGCCGCGGCCTCGGCGTTGTTCATCCCCTCGCAGATGGCGCGGGCCACCTGGAGCTCGGCGGGGGTGAGCCGCTCCAGCCTTGTCGGGTGCTCCGTCGGGCGGTCGTTGAGGACACTCCGGTCGCCGGTGGCCGTGAGTTCGGCGGCGGCTCGGCGGGCCCACGGTTTCGCTCCCAGCATCTCGAAGGTCGCGTACGCCTCGCGCAGGGGCACCCGAGCTGCGGCCGGCTGGCGGAAACGACGCACGACCTCGCCCCGGCACAACCGGGTCCGAGCGTGCTCGAACGGCATCCGCCGGCGCCGGTGAGCGGCTTCGGCCTGCGCGAAGGCGGTCTCGGCCGCCGCCAGGCCGTCGGCCATCAGGCCGCGGCAGCGGGCGGCGACCGCCGCGGGCCACGCGAGTCCAGTCGTCTCGGCACGTTCGGCGAGCCAATCCACGACCTCCGCGGCACCGTCGTGGTCACCGGACCGGATGTGCGCCTCGGCGAGATCGCCGACCAGCGGCATCGCGTTGGGATTGGCCAGCCCCATGGCTCGGGCCCGCGACCAGGCCTCTCGCAGCGTGATGACGGCAACGTCGTACTCGCCGTGACCGAGCGCGGCGAGCCCGAGGACGCCGGCCGCGTGCAGGTCCAGGCTGCCGATGCCGTACGGCCCGATCTCGCGCCGCAGGCGGCTGATCCGCTGCTCGCTCAGGGCGCGGTCGCCGCGGGCGGCGTCGATCCGGGCGAGCACGATAAGACTGAGGCCGATCGCGCCTACCTGCCCGAGCTCCTCGGCCCAGCGCAGCGCGTCCGCCCCGTCCGCGTAACCGGCCGCCCACAGGCCCCGCCAGCCCTCCAGTTCACAGCGCACCGCGAGGGCGTAGGGCAGCATCGCGGGGGCTCCGGCGCGGCGGGCCGCATTGACCACCGCGGTGAGCAGTCGGGCGGCCTCACCGTCCGCCTCGACGTCGAGGCGGGTCTGGCCGGTCAGGGTCAGCGCCTGCTGGTCCTCCACGTCGTCCGCGGCGATGATCTCTCCGGACACGGCGTCCAGGCAGGCGGCCGCCTCGCCGGTCATCCCGGTGAGGGCGAGAGCGCGGCCATGGTGGATCGACAGGGGCAGGGCGCGGGCCAGATAGCGCGGCGTCAGTGCCTGCCCGCGCTGGGCGGTGTTCAGGGCCACCGTCACCCTGCCGTCCATCAGAGCCGGCAGGACGGCTTCGGCGAGCAGCGCGCCCGCCCGTCCGGCATCGGTGT